>CAVLAA010000012.1:0-8606 GCA_963660835.1 bacterium | reverse complement strand
CGTTGAGCATCTTGAAAATCTGAACAGTAAACAGGGCGGAGAAAATGAAAAGCTGATATTTAAGATCCTCAAAAGAGGAGAAAAGCTCAAAATAGATGAAGCAAAGGAAGAACTTGACCTTGTGGACGGCGGACTCAGATATGATCTTACAGTCCCTCTTTGCAGATATTATGCAAATCACTCAGCAGAGCTTCCTTCACCGTTTAAGGCACTTCAGACAGGAAACGTATGGCGTGCTGACAGGCCGCAAAGAGGAAGATATCGTCAGTTCAGACAGTGCGATATAGATATTTTAGGTGAAACCTCAAATATTGCAGAGATCGAGCTTATACTGGCAACATCATCATTCCTTGGAAAGCTGGATTTTAAGAGATTTACAATAAGAATAAATGACAGAAGAATATTAAAGGCTATGGCAGCTTATTGCGGATTCCCGGAGGAATCATATGATACAGTCTTTATTATACTCGATAAGATGGATAAGATCGGTATGGACGGAGTAGCTTCAGAGCTCGAAAATGAAGGCTTTGACAAAGAGGCTATTAAAAAGTATCTTGGTCTTTTTGCTAATATCAAGGATGATATTACAGGTATCGAATATTTAAGAGATGAGCTTGGAGATTTTTTGAACACAGATGTTTCAGAGGGACTTATTCATATAATAAATACTGTAGAAAAGACAAAATGCAGTGATTTCAAGCTTGCATTTGATCCTACATTAGTAAGAGGAATGTCATACTATACAGGTCCTATATTTGAAATTACAATGGATGATTTCGGCGGTTCTGTAGGAGGCGGCGGAAGATATGATGAAATGATCGGAAAATTTACAGGACAGAATACTCCGGCCTGCGGATTTTCAATCGGATTTGAAAGAATAGTAATGCTTCTTCTTGAGCATGATTTCAAGGTTCCTAAGGAAATGGGCAAAAGAGCATATCTTGTAGATAAAAAGCTTTCTGATGACAAGATGGAAGAGCTTTTTGTCAAGATAATGGCAGAAAGAGCCCAGGGAATGGAAATCAGCCTTAATATCATGAAAAAAAATAAGAAGTTCCAGAAGGAACAGCTGGAAAATGAAGGCTATACAGAGATAGTAGAAATATTTGCAGATTAAATGCCAATGGCATATTTAGGAGGATAATATGGCAGAATCAATGCAGGGCTTAAAAAGAACCTGCCGATGTGCAGAGGTAACAAAGGGGCAGCTTGGAAGCACCATAACACTAATGGGCTGGGTTCAGAAGAGTCGTAATAAAGGTGGAATAATATTTGTTGATCTAAGAGACCGTTCGGGAATAATGCAGGTCATATTCGAAAACTCAGACATAGATGAGCAAGGCTTCGAAAAGGCTACAAGACTTAGAAGTGAATTTGTTATTGCCGTTACAGGTAAGCTTGTAGAAAGAAGCGGTGCGGTAAATACTAACTTAAAAACAGGCGAGTACGAGCTTAGAGCCAATTATCTAAGGATACTGTCAGAATCAGAAACACCTCCGTTTCCGATAGAAGAAAACAGCAAAACAAAGGAAGAGCTGAGGCTCAAATACAGATATCTTGATCTTAGAAGACCTGATATCCAGAGAAATCTGATGATGCGTTCTAAGGTAGCATATCTTACACGTGAGTTTATGTCAAATGAAGGCTTCCTTGAAATAGAAACTCCTATGCTTGGAAAGAGTACACCTGAAGGAGCAAGAGATTATCTTGTACCGAGCCGTGTTCATCCGGGAGCATTTTATGCACTTCCTCAGTCACCGCAGCTGTTCAAGCAGCTTCTTATGTGTTCAGGATATGACAGATATATCCAGATAGCCAGATGCTTTAGGGATGAGGATCTTCGTGCAGACAGACAGCCTGAATTTACTCAGATAGATATGGAGCTTTCATTTGTAGACATTGATGATGTTATCGATGTAAATGAAAGACTGCTTGCTTATATTTTCAAGAATGTTCTGGATGTAGATGTTAAGCTTCCGATCAGAAGAATGTCATGGCAGGAAGCAATGGACAGATTTGGTTCTGATAAGCCTGATCTTCGATTCGGAATGGAGCTTAAGGACATTACTGAGCTTGTGAGAAATTGTGGATTTTCGGTATTTACATCAGCAGCAGAGCTGAAGGACGGCACTGTACGCGGAATCAATGCATCCGGTATGGGAAATATGCCAAGAAAGAAGATAGACAAGCTTGTCGAATTTGCAAAGGGTTACGGAGCAAAAGGCTTGGCATATATCTCACTTGCAGAGGATGGAAGCATGAAGTCATCATTTGCAAAGTTTATGACCGAAGATGAAATGAAAGCCATTGTAGATGCACTTGAAGGAAAGCCGGGAGATCTGCTTCTTTTTGCAGCTGACAGAAAGAAGATAGTATGGGGAGTTCTCGGAGCGCTCAGACTTCAGCTTGCCAAGGAAATGGAGCTTATAAAGAAGGATGAATTCAGCTTTGTTTGGATTACAGAATTCCCACTTCTTGAGTGGTCTGATGAAGAAAACAGATTTACAGCAATGCATCATCCTTTCACAATGCCTATGGAAGAGGATTGGCAGTATATTGATTCTGATCCGGGAAGAGTCCGTGCTAAGGCATACGACATCGTACTGAACGGATTTGAAATAGGCGGAGGTTCAGTCAGAATCCACCAGAATGACATTCAGGAGAAGATGTTTGAGGTTCTTGGCTTTACTAAAGAGCAGGCATGGGATCAGTTCAGCTTCCTTCTTGAAGCGTTTAAATACGGTGTACCGCCTCATGCAGGTCTTGCATATGGAATTGACCGTCTTGTAATGATCATGGCAGGAGAGGATTCGATAAGGGATGTAATAGCCTTCCCTAAAGTTAAGGATGCTTCATGTCTTATGACAAAGGCACCGGGCTTCGTTGATGAGAAGCAGCTTGAGGAATTGCATATAAGCATTTCTGATGAAGAAACTGAAGAATAATAGTGTGAAAGCTGTCGCATTTGATGCGGCAGCTTTTTGGATTTTAAGATTTGTGTCTGCATGAAGTATTATTGCACAAAAAAAGAGAGTTCAAAGAACTCTCTAAATAAAGAGCGCGAGACGGGATTCGAACCCGCGACCCCAACCTTGGCAAGGTTGTACTCCACCCCTGAGCCACTCGCGCATACATCTTTCGATGAAGCAGGTGATGGGAATCGAACCCACATATCCAGCTTGGAAGGCTGGTGTTCTACCACTGAACTACACCTGCATTGCTCAACAGCAAGTCATATGATACGGCATAAAGAGATAAATGTCAATAGTAATTTGAAAATTTTTTTAAAAACTTTTCAAATTATTTTCAATATACTTAAAACCTTAAATTATATGTTTACAGACAGTAAATCAGGTGGTAATATACACATACCGGGTAAGGGTATAAATTGATTGCGAGGAACGTATATGGAAAAGTGTAAGCATTGCATGGAAGCGAGAAAAAAGGAACGCTCGGCAGAAGAACATAAGGCACTTATGAACAGACTGAGCCGCATAGAGGGACAGATAAGAGGCATCAGAAGGATGGTAGAGAACGATGCATACTGTACAGATATAGTGATACAGGTATCGGCTGTAAACAGTGCATTAAACAGCTTCAGCAAGGTTCTTCTCGCAAACCATATCAAAACATGTGTCACACAGGATATAAAGGATGGCAAGGAGGAAACTGTAGACGAGCTTGTAGATGTTCTTGCCAAGCTTATGAAGTAAATTGCGGGTGCGCATTGTGTGCAGCAATTTAGAAAAGAGGAGAATATGAAACAATACATAGTAAAAGGGATGTCCTGCGCTGCATGTCAGGCAAGGGTTGAAAAAGCCGTAAATGCAATAGAAGGAGTTGATAGTGCAGCCGTAAGTCTGTTGACAAATTCTATGTCTGTTGAGGGAAATGCATCGCCTGAGATTATTATAACTGCAGTAAGGAATGCAGGATATGATGCGGCATTATTTGATGACAGTGCTTCAAGCAAAAGCAGCAGCTTTTCATCAAGCATAGAAGCAAGAAAGGAACAGCTTGAAGACCATACAACACCGCTTTTGAAAAAAAGACTGATAGCCTCGGTGATCTTTCTGTGTGCGCTTATGTATCTGTCTATGGGACATATGATGTGGAATTGGCCGCTTCCGGCTTTTTTTGCAGACAATCATGTTGCTATGGGTCTTTATGAAATGCTTCTTACAATAGCAGTAATGATAATAAATCAAAAATTCTTTATAAGCGGTTACAAAGCATTATTTAACAGAGCACCGAATATGGATACGCTGGTTGCTCTTGGTTCTTCAGCAGCATTTGCATGGAGTACATATTCACTGTTTCTTATGACAGATGCTTCAAAGAATATGGATATGACGCTGACGATGAAATACATGGATGAGTTGTATTTCGAATCAGCTGCAATGATCCTGACACTCATCACAATAGGAAAAATGCTCGAAGCACGAGCAAAAGGAAAGACTACGGATGCACTAAAAAGCCTCATGAGACTTGCGCCTAAGACTGCAACCGTTATAAAAAACGGAGTAGAAACGCAGATTCCGATCGACCGGGTCGAAAAGGGAGATATCTTTATCGTAAGACCGGGAGAAACAATACCGGTTGACGGAGTCGTTATAGAGGGCTTAAGCGCAGTTAATGAAGCTATGCTGACAGGAGAAAGTATACCTGTAGATAAAATTGAAGATAGCAGTGTTTCGGCAGCAACACTTAATCAGTCAGGCTTTTTGAAATGCCGTGCTACAAGAATAGGTGAGGATACAGCATTTGCTAAGATAATAAAGCTTGTCAGCGATGCAGCAGCAACAAAGGCACCTATTGCCAAGATAGCCGATAAGGTTTCGGGAGTATTCGTACCTACTGTAATTACTATTGCTATTATAACTATTGCTATTTGGCTATTTGTTGGGGCTGATATTGGATTTGCACTTGCACGAGGCATATCAGTGCTTGTCATAAGCTGTCCGTGTGCTTTGGGACTGGCAACGCCTGTTGCGATCATGGTTTCAAGCGGTGTTGGAGCACGAAACGGAATATTATTCAAAACTGCGGTTTCACTTGAGGAAAGCGGCAAGATTGATGTGGCAGTCCTTGATAAAACAGGAACTATCACAAAAGGAGAGCCATTTGTTACAGATATGATCGCAGCAGATGGGATAGATGAAAATGAACTTCTTAAATATGCTTATACAATTGAAAAAAAATCAGAACATCCACTTGCAAGGGCTATAGTTGCATATGCTGACAGCAATTCGATAAATGCTTTTCAATGTGAAGAATTTAAGGCAAATACAGGAAAAGGCGTTTCTGCATTGTGCAATGGAAAAGTGCTTGAAGGCGGAAGCATAAAGTATATAAAAAATCAAATAGAATTAGATGAAGCCATGCAGAAAAAGGCGGAGGCATTATCAAATGAAGGCAAAACACCGCTGGCATTTGCATATGACGGAAGCTTATTAGGCATTATAGCTGTAGCCGATGTGATAAAGGATGACAGCTATGAAGCTATTAATGAGCTAAAGTCTATGGGAATACGGGTTGTAATGCTTACAGGCGACAATGAAAGAACAGCAGAGGCTATAGGCGCACAGGCCGGTGTTGATGAAGTTATAGCAGGTGTTCTTCCGGATGGGAAGGAAGCTGTCATATCAAAGTTCCAGGCACAAACGAAGCTTGTAAAGGGCAAAGAAAGACGGCTTAAGGTTGCTATGGTAGGAGATGGAGTAAATGATGCACCGGCACTTACCAGGGCAGATGTCGGCATAGCGATCGGTGCAGGAACGGATGTTGCGATCGAATCGGCAGATGTTGTCCTTATGAAAAGCGATCTCATCGACCTTCCTGCAGCTATTAACCTTGGAAGAGGAACACTTAAGAATATATATGAGAATTTGTTTTGGGCATTTTTCTATAATGTCTGCTGTATTCCGCTGGCAGCGGGTGCATTTATAGAGCTTTTTGGATGGACGTTAAATCCTATGATCGGAGCAGCAGCAATGAGCCTTTCGAGCGTCTTTGTTGTATCAAATGCTTTAAGACTGAATTTCATAAAGCTTTATAAGAATAAGGCAGAAGAGTCAAAAGCTGATACAAATTTAATAGATGAAAACACAGAAAAAAAGGAGAAAAGTAAAATGGAGAAAATTTTAAAAGTAGAAGGTATGATGTGTCCGCATTGCGAGGCAACTGTAAAAAAGGCTTTAGAAGAGATTGATGGTATCACTGCCGCATATCCCAGTCATGAAAAAAATGAAGTAAGAATCGAATTAAGTAAGGAAGTACCTGAGAAAGTCATCGAAAAAGTAATAACAGACAAAGGATATACAGTTAAATAATTATACAAAATCACTAAAAACAGACAATAACGCTATTTACCTATTGACTTGGTAGGTAAATAGCGTTATTCTTTGAGCATCTTAAGGAAAGGAATCAAAAGGGATGTTTGTTTCAAAGAGATCAAACAATATGTATATGTGTTGCTGTTGCTGTAGGATAATTTTCCCGGATAATCGTTTTACGGAAAATATATGCGGCTCATTTTGATATGCGTACATATATAAGATTCCAGATATATTACGAATTATAACCGGGTTCTGTTTGAACCGGGTTCTTTTTTTACCAGGAGATACCTTTTGACACCAACATCATTTTTATAATTAAAAAGTTAGGAGAAACAAAAAATGGCAAGAGTAAATTTATTAACACCGGATCAGTTAACAGGAAATGCAAAAAAGGCTTATGAGGATCTTGCATCAAAGAACAAGATCACAAATATGAAGCTGGTAATGCTTCAGGATTACGGAACATACCTTGCATTTATGGGATGGTATGATTCATGGGAGAGCCTTGTTAATATTGTAGGACTCAGAGCAGCAACAATATATGCACATTCAGTTTCAACAACAAACGGATGCATGCTTTGCTCACTCTTCTTTATAAGTGATCTTAAGGAGCTTGGACTTGATCCTGATAATCTTGTTGTTGAAGAAAATGAGCAGGTGCTCGCAGAATTAGGACAGCAGATCGTAAAGGATCCGACAAAGGTTTCAGATGAATTATTTGATAGATTGAGAAAATTCTATAATGATCAGGAAATAGTAGCAATAGTAGGATTTGCGGCTCAGATGCAGGCAACAAACAATTTCAACTCTGTACTTGGAGTAGATATTGACAAGAGACTGCTTCCTATAAAGGATAAATTCCATCCTGTAACATGGAGAGAAAACATCGAGTAAGCAATATGCAGCCTGAATGATGAGGCACATAAACTAAGAGACAGCCGATAAAATTTATCGACTGTCCCTTGAAAATTCTATAGTATGTCAATTATGGATTGCATTTTTGACAGGGTTCATAGCCTTTAGCAATGATAGCATCTCGGCTTTCATTGCTTGAGGCTTTGTTTTTTTCTGACATTTTTTTAATAGAACTGCATCCGTCTCTATGAAATTTTTTTGTATTAGTATTAAGAATATAGGTAACAGATGAATTGCTTGAAGCCGCATCTGAGGCTTGAGATGCAGCTGTAGGTGATGGTGTGGAAGCAGGCTTTTGCTTATTTGCTTCATTGCCGTCTGAAACATAATCAGAGCTGCTTACATATTTTCCGTCAACAGTTATTGAATCGTTTATCCAGCTTTTGCCGGTAGCATAGTCTATTTCAATTCCGGGCTGCACATTGTAAACAAATACATTAAAGCAGATACTGCCTCCGTTATCCTCTACAGATAAAGCCTGCATCTGAACACCGCTTGCAACAAGGTTGTCTCCTTCAAATACGGGTGTAACCTTATATAAAACATGATTATTTGTAGATTCTACATAGTCACATATCTCAGTTTCAAAAGGAAGCATGCCGACAGTATTAAAATAGCGTGTGCCGGTTATAAGGTTCTTTGTATTAGCATTTTCGCCTGCAAGACAAAAAGCTATAAGATGACAGCGGTTGTATAAATAATTTCCGTCAATAAGCCCATTGTATTTTACGGTATGCCAGCCTGTAGGCTTAACCTTGCCGATAGAGCCTCTTTCTTCAGTAGGCATCAGTTCCTTGCATATATTGGCATATGCTGTTGTGCAGCGGCTAAGTGAATCAAGATCACCGTAGTTTTCAAATGCGGTTGTAATCTTTTCGGAATCGCTGAATTCAGGCTTATTGTCATTGAGTTCAATATATGTTTTCCCTGAAAAAACTGGTATATCTGTATCAGATATACAATCCGTGGATGATCCATCCGAATTCTTTGATTTTGATGAGCTTGTGATTTTTTTAGATGCCGTATCTTTGGATTTGATCGATGCTTTTTCAACAGTGGCTTTGCTGCCTGAAGCAGGATCATATGAATAATCAAAGCCTGAAAGAGTGAAAAAAGCAAGCGCAAATACGAAAGGCACGATAATGTGTCTTTTTATCTTGGTAAACATAGCCTATACACCTCCCCGATAAAATGTATTTAAGCTGATTATTAAGATGAAATGATTTTAATATCATCATTATATAATTATAAACTATAGGGGTCAAAATTTTTTTGATACTAGTACAGCATTAATTAAATAAATGGCCATATTGTGCAATTTGTGCTATACTGGTCTTATCAAAAAGAGAGAGA
>CAVLAA010000011.1:15456-36855 GCA_963660835.1 bacterium | reverse complement strand
CGATTATCTCAAGTTTTAGGATCCAGAAAAAGTCGACTAGTTATTTACCATTTACGATAATTCAGACTGGGTACTTCGTTATTTTGCAGCCGAAACTTATTTGGATCTTTATGCATTAACAAATAATGAAAAATATCTTACATCTGCATATGATATAGCTTTTGATAACGTGAATTATACTCGTGATGAATAAAAAAATTTAAATAGCGCATATTTGGCTGACATTGTTGAAAAAGAGACTCCTAAAGATGCAACAAGTCGCGAAAAAGATGAGATCAAAGAATATAATAATATGCTCAAGCAGACAAGATTTGCTCCTCTGTGGCGAACAGAATGTATAACGGAGGCATATAATAAAACGCAAATTTGCGGTGTATTTGTACTAATGTTGCGCTTTTGTGTTGACGTTCATTTTTGAACACAGTATAATATGGACGCCAATAGAAGGAGAATATTATGAGTGATAATACGATAGAAGATGTTGCTCGCATTGTGGGATGTTCAGTAGGTACAGTATCTCGAGCGATCAACAATCGAAAAGGTGTCAGCGAAAAAACGCGTCAGCATATCTTGCAGACTATGAAGGAAATTGGTTACCGGCCGAATGCAATGGCACAAAATCTTTTGCGACAGCGTACGCATTTGATTGCTGTTATTATTCCGGATGTTTCACATAACTTTTTCAGTAAGATTGTACAGGCAGTTGAGGTTGAATTATCTACAAAGCAGTACAATGTATTATTGTTCAGTTCTAACTGGGATTCAGAAATAGAGAGAGAAAAGATTGCGCTGGCGCAAAGCTTGCGTGTAGATGGTATTATTTTGAATCCGTCAAGTGACGATCTGCCTATTAACGAGTTGGCTTCAGTGCCAACGATCCTGGTTAACCACACAGCCAAGGGAAATATTAGTTATGTAGATATTGACAATGAAGAATCCAGTTTTAATGCGATTGAGTATTTGATCAAGTGTGGTTATAAACGCATCGCATTTATGGGCGGTGATCCGGTTTCATATATGGTTAATTTGCGCCAGCAGGGCTATGAACGTGCATTAAAAAAATATAACATTCCATTCGACGAGAGCCTTGTTTGCCATAGCAAATATACTATTAAAGCAGGCTATAATGAGATGGAAAAATTGTTTCAGCTTCCAAATCCGCCGGATGCAATATATTGCCACTGTGATGACAGTGCACTTGGTGCGTATAAATGCGCAGTCGATCATGGGATTTCGGTTCCGGATGACATGGGTATTGTCGGTTTTGATAATGATGAGATCGCTGGATTGCCACAGGTCGAGCTGACTACGGTAGATCAGCTGCGTTATCAAATAGGAAAGCTGGCTGCACAAATGATCATCAACATGGTTGAAAATAAGGAGGATTGGAGCCCGCAAAAAATCATTCTTACGCCCAAACTGATAGTTCGTAAAACAACACGTCCATTGATAGAATAATATAAAAAGAAAAGCGTTTTGCTTGATTAAGCAGGACGCTTTTTTTTATGCAGAAATTTTTGTGGGTTTATAGTTAATGTTGATTGTTAAATCAAACGGATATTCATAATTGAAGCAGAGAACTTTTTTTGGTTCGGTTAAGCAAAATAGAAATGCGCATATTAAAACAAAAATAAAACGCAAAATATGCGCGAAATAAATCAATATATTGCGTGTAAGACTCAAATACTTGAAATACCAGGGCATATAAAGGTTGAAAAATATATTAAATGCACAAAAAAGCAAAGAAAACATTGTATTATTTGCGAATTGCTGACAAAATCATTTAGAGCTATTATATATGCAACAGAAGCGCAAAGGCTTGCGGTTCTCAAAAAGAAAAAAGATCGGAAATGAACTTAAAAGGAGAAGAGCAAAATGGAAAAGAACTTTAATATCCAAAATACAGATCTGTATATTTCGCCGATGGGCATGGGTACAGTAGACGCCGGTGTAGCATGGGGCCGTGATGCAGCAAGTGCCGATTCAATGTTTGGTACATTTATTGAAGCAGGTGGAAATCTAATTGACTGTGCACATGTATATTCTGACTGGATCGCTGTTGATGGTGTTCATGAGGTAGGACGATGTGAGCGTGTTACCGGTGAATGGATGAAGCGTCACAACAATCGTCACGATATCGTACTGACCAGTAAGGGTGGTCATCCGGTATTCACCAATCCACATTATGATCTGCACATCAATAGATGCAGTAAAGCTGATATGCGTGGCGATCTGGAAGGTTCTTTGGAACTGTTGCAGACTGACTATATCGATATTTATTTTTATCATCGTGATGATCCGCGTATACCGATAGAAGAAATGGTTGAGACTATGCAGGATTTCGTTCGTGAAGGAAAGATCCGTTACTTTGCAGTATCTAACTGGACAGCAGAACGTCAAAAGGCTGCTATGGATTACTGCCATAAGATGGGATATCGTGGTGCGATCGCAGATCAGTCATTGCTCAACCTCGGTGCAAAGCATATGAATCCATTAGCTGACGATACTATGCTTGCCTGCAAAGGTGATCTCTATGAATATCATAAGAAGGAACTTGATACCTTGATGATGCCATTCATGGGTAATGCTTCCGGCTTTTTCCATATTTTCGCAGCAAAAGGCGAGGAGGGCGTTAAGAACAGCCCATATGCAACGCCTAAGAACCTCGAACTGGCACGACGTGTTGTTGAAATGAGCAAGAAATACGAGTGTGCTATCACAAATGTCGTGCTGGGTTATTTTTCTACAGAGGAATTCCCATGCGTACCGCTCTATGGTCCGTTTAACGAGGAATCTATCAATGAAGCAGCAAAGACATTCGACATTAAATTCGATAAGAATGACTATAACATTTGATGCAGAAATAAAATAATAGCATCAAACATTATAAAGGAGGTGCTTATATGCACATTGGTGTTTTTACAGACGGACTTGCAGCATACGATCTGGAGGATACGCTTGCAACCTGTGAAAAGCTTGGTATCAAAGGGGTAGAAATTGGCTGCGGGGGATGGTCTCCGATGAGT
This sequence comes from bacterium, assembly GCA_963660835.1. GTDB lineage: Bacteria > Bacillota > Clostridia > Lachnospirales > Lachnospiraceae > Alectryocaccobium. The sequence goes on along the minus strand of CAVLAA010000011.1, from coordinate 33,829 downwards.
CATATTCCAGCAGATGATTTGCTCTCAGGTAAGATGTCGGTTGAAGAATATATGCAGCCGTTCAAGACACATGGCATTCAGATCGATGCATTGAATGGTGCAGGCAATGTTCTGCATCCACTCGAAGGCAAGAAGGATCGTGAAATTTTAACTAAAGCATTTAAAATTGCATCTATGCTGGGCGTTAAGACAGTCGTTGCAAATTCAGGTCTGCCGGCAGGCGGTCCAAATGATGAACGACCAAACTGGGTAACGACACACTGGCCTCCGGAAAACTATGATATTTTGGACTACCAGTGGAACACGGTTGCAATACCAGCATGGAAGGAAATTGTAGAGGAAGCACGCAGCTACGGTGTACGCATTGCATTTGAACTGCATCCGACATGCCTTGTATACAATCTTCAGACATTTGAGCGCCTGTGTGAAGGGGTAGGCGATTGTAAAGATGTACTCGGCATCAACATGGATCCAAGCCACATGATGTGGATGGGCGGCGACGGTCGTGATATCATACGTGCTGTTCCGGAATCAATATTCCATGTACATTTGAAGGATTGTGTTTTCCATGAAATGCCACAGATGGTAAACGGAAATTTAGATAACAAGAAGGGTGCTGATATGGAGGCACGTTCTTGGAGCTTTGATGTACCGGGCAAGGGACGAGATGCTGCATGGTGGACTTCATTCCTTAGCGAATTGGATAGTGCCGGTTATAAAGGTATTTTGTCTATCGAACTAGAGGACTACACCAGTCAGCCAAAGAATCCGCTTGCAGAAGGTGTTGCATTTATGAAGCCGCTGGTAACAGCCTATCAGGATTAATTTCTCATGAAAAGGAGATCATTATGAAATTATGTTTTAATCAAGGTTCCTGTGATCACTGTCCGGATCATTCTATGATGGCTGATCTGGAAGCAGCAGAAAAGTATGGCTTTGACTATATCGATCTGCGTTTTGATATTCTGGATGAATATCTCAAGGAACATACTGCAGAGGAGCTGGCAGAGTGGTTTAATACGCATCATCTCAAGCCATCCAGCTACAGTGGTCTGTTGTTCTTTAACTGGAAGCGCACTGAAAATGAAAAGCAGAAGGTTTTCGATGAATTGAACCGTTTGATACCTATTTTTGATACGATCGGTCTAAAAACGATTGCATTGATCCCTAGCTTCAACATCAAAGAGCATGCTTCAATTCCTGAGATCAAAGAAGATGCTGTTGAGATGATTAATGCGATGGCAGATCTTTGTGAGCCACACGGCATTTCTCTTGCTTTGGAATTTATCGGTTCCGGAGCATTTACAATTAACCGTTTTGAAACAGCATATGATATCGTGAAGACCATTAACCGAGAAAGTGTAGGCATTGCAATAGACCTCTATCATTTCCATGCAATGGCTTCAAATGTTGCTGATGTGGCCAAGTGTGATGGTAAGAAGATTATCAATCTGCATTTGAATGATATCGAAGATCTGCCCGCGGGAGCTCTATACAATACGGATGCAAAACGGCTTTGGCCGGGTGATGGCTGCATTGACAAGAAGGCATTAACTGATGCGCTGAAGTCATGTGGTTTTGATACGGAGAATATTCCGGCAGCTGTTGAGGTGTTCCGTCCTGAGTATTACGAGCTGACTGTTGATGAAAATGTCAAGACAGCTTACGAAAAGACTAAGTCATTCGTTGATGAATACCTGTCTTAAAGCGGTCAAATGCCGCAGCTGAATCCTGTTTTGCTGCGGCATTTATCCAAAAGAGAAAAAGAGTAAATTAAGAGTAAAATAGTAACTCTTCTATTGATTAGGAGGAAAAAATGAGAAATTTAGATCCCCATGCCGTACCGCTTGTAGATCGTCCGATTTCGGAAAAACGTCTGTCTAGTGTGGGCAACTTCTTTGGCTTATATGGCGGTGAGCATATTGCCGCAACAGAATTTGTTATCGGTGCAACGCTTGTTACTTGGGGTTGTTCCGCAGCATCAATCATCATTGGATTGATCATCGGTAACCTGCTTGCAATGTTGTCATTTACTGTATTTACAGCAACTATGGGAACATCTACACGTTTGACGCTGTACAGCTATTTAAAGAAAATTCTTGGTCCATATGCACAGAAATTCTATAATCTTGTTTGGACCCTGTGCTCAGTTGTTCTTGCGGCTTCCGGTGTTTGTGTATCGGCAACGGCCATTCGTGAAGTTGCCGGTATCGCGATTCAGCATGAATGGTATCCTACCAGTATCGGATTTGTTGGAATTGTTGTGATCCTCGGTATTGTTGTTACTGTTATAGCAGCAAATGGTTTTGAATCCTGCGCAAAATTTGCAAGTGCATGTGTTCCGTGGATGATCTGCATTTTCTTTGTTGGCGGATTGGTTGCGCTTCCACAGCTTGCGGCTGCTACCGGCGTAGAAATCAATTCTCTTGGTGATATCTGGGCTATTTTTAATGCTAATGTTGGCAGTGGCAGCGGTTATGCTAATGCGGAACCGTATACAATCTTTCATGTGGCATGTTTTGCATGGCTGTGTAATCTGGCATGGCATGTTGGGCTTAATGATATGGGGCTTTTCCGTTTTGCGAAGAATGTAAAGTATGGATTTATTACATCGATCGGCATGTTTATAGGACATTTTTTTGCATGGATCATGGTAGCAATCATGGGAGCAGCAGCATCTGCAATTCTGAAATTATCTTTGAATACTTTGGATTCCGGTGCAGTTACCAATACGGTTTTGGGACTATCAGGTATCTGTGCTGTAGTAATTGCCGGATGGACAACCGCAAATCCGACAATCTATCGCTGCTCTCTTTCGTTGAATACTCTTTTGCCTAAGATGAAGCAGAAACATGTTACTTATATTATTGGAATTATTATGACAATTCTGGCGTGCTTCCCGGCAATGACCAATATCGGCGATATCGTTGCTATGCTGGGATGGGCTGTTATTGGCGTTGGTGCTATCTGTATTGTTGAGCATTTTATATTCCCTAAAATAGGATACACCCGTTTCTGGACTATGTACAAGGAAAATAAGATCAACTGGGCAGCTATAATTACATGGGCAGTCAGCATACTGTTTGTTATAGTAATGAGGCATACCGGAATGCTGCATCGTAATTTCATTTTTATTCCGGAATGGATTATCTCTGCAGTTTTGTATACTATTCTTGCTGGCTTTATGGGTGCCAAAGGTGATTATAGTAAGGAAGAAGCAGAAGAGGAGCAGTTCCAGAAGGAACTGAAAGCACTGGTAGACGAAGAAGCTGACAAGGAACTTGAAAATGTCGGAAAGACACAAGCAAGTTCAGTACTGCCTAATATTCTTTCTGTCATCGCTTATATCCTATTGGCCGTAATGGTAATTTCAGCAATTGTTACATATGCAGGTGCAATAGCGATTGCAACCTATAAGACAGTAGCAATCATTCTGACTTTATTATATTTTGTGCTGAATGGTACTTCAACTTTTATTAAGTATAAAAATGAAGCAGCAGCGTTGCATTAATAATATATACACGCATCTTTTTTATAGTTTTTTGAAATGTAAGGGTGAGGGCGCAGTAGCAATTTGAAGATTGTTACTGCGCTTTTTGTGCAATATTATAAATCTCTTTTTTTTATTATTGCTGCAATCACAGTAAAATGCTGATTTGGTATACGAGTTGTATCTGAAAGAGCAAAAGCCGGAGCATTTTAAACGGCGCATTGTCGAGATTGAACAGTTGCAAAGGATGATACGCAGCTTTATTATTTTTATTTACTGCCGGTTCTAAACTTTACCGGTGTGGTATTGTAATGCTTGCGAAAAAGCTCACAGTAGTAACTGCTGTTTGAAAAGCCACAGGCATAAGCTATTTCAGTAATAGACATTGAAGTGTTTTTAAGAAGAAAAGCAGATTTATCTAAACGATATCGGTTCAGATATACCATGGGTGAGGTATTCAGGTATTTCTGAAAAAGAGATGTGCATTTGGTCTTGCAGCAGTTACCTGAAGCAGAAATATCCTTAAGCAGTATTTTATTTGAGTAATTTTTTTGTACATATCCGATCATTGAAGTCAGAAGTGCTATATCGTCTGCATTTTTATCATAATCATGGAAGCAGTCCATGTTTTCAGAAAGTATTCGTAAAATATGAAATGCCTTTTCCAAAATCAAAAATGGCTGTAAATTATCCTTATTTTCTTCATAAAGATTTTCAAGGTCATTTAGTATAGAAGTCTGCCATATAATAGATGGATTTAGTTTCTGATAAGGAAAATTAATATTCTGTATAAGAGGATTTAAATGATTTTCTACAAAATAAGTATTTACAGAAAGCAGCTGCGGTGAAAAAAGGATGCAAATAAAGTGACATTCTTTGTGAGTATCAGAAAAACCATAGTGAAAGCATCTGCTGTTTACAAAAATCCCTTCACCTGCCTGCATTTGGATTTTTTGTCCGTTGACATCATAGGACATATGTTCGTCTAAAATTAAAATAAATTCCAAATCGTCATGCCAATGACTTATAGCACGAAAATCAGGATAGCTTGAAAGCTGTCCTTTTTTTATATATGCAGGAAAAGCGGGAATATTATAAGAAACACTTTCAGATTCATCTGAATTTAAAATACTGCCTGTGCATACTTTCATCAGTGAGTCCTCCTCCTTTGAGAACGATTGTTATATTATTATGGCGGATTATGAAATTAAATTCAATGATAATATTTTATTCTTATATTGTTTGAAGAAAGGAACAATAAGAATGGAAGATAAATTCAGAAATAAAATCCTGAAGCTTGCATTGCCGATCACAGCTCAACAATTTATGCTTGCTCTTGTAAGTGCATGTGACGCTTTTATGCTTGGAGGACTAAACCAGAATTCACTGTCGGCAGTTTCGCTGGCTTCTCAGATTACATTTGTTTTTAATTTAATCTTAACTGCTCTTACCATCGGTGAGAATATGTTTGTTGCACAGTATTTTGGTCGGAATGATTTGGAGGGGCTGAGAAAATTTGCCGGACTTGTACTAAAATATGTAACATTAGTAGCAGTAATATTCCTGATCGCGACATTATTTGCACCCGGAAAACTTATGCGGCTGTTTACAGATGATGCTGCACTGATAGAATATGGGATAAAATATCTGAAGCTGATTGGATTATCCTATGTTTTTTCAGGAATTTTGCAGGTTTTGCAGGGTATATTAAAAAATTGCGGATATGTAGGGATGTGTACGATTGTCAGTATGATCGTTGTATTATTGAATATCTTTCTGAATGCCGTTTTTATATATGGATATTTGGGATTTCCAAGGATGGAAATAGCAGGAGCAGCATTAGCTACAGTTATTGCAAATGTGATTGGACTGATGATCACAATTTATATTTTAGCTTCCAAAAAAGAACTGTGGGTTGGCATAGCAGACATAATAAACAGAGAAACGCAAATGAAAAAGAAGTTTTGGAAATATGTTTCTCCGGTTCTTTTAAATGAACTTGTCTGGGGTGGCGGATTTACCATGTATTCTGTGATACTGGGGCATCTTGGTTCAGATGCTGTTGCAGCAAATTCGATCGCAAACATAACCAAAAATCTGTTGATTTGTATCTGTACCGGATTTGGATATGGCGGAAGTATTATCATCGGAAATCTGCTTGGTGGAGAAAAACTGACGGAAGCAAGAAAAAATGGAAATACTTTATGCAAAATCTCGATATTTTTAGGGATTCTGACCGGAGCGATGATCCTTATTTTAACACCTGCAATACTGCATTTTACAAATCTGACTGATACAGCAAACGGATATTTAAAGTATATGCTGTTTATGAGCAGTTATTATGTAATAGGCAAATCAATCAATTCTATGACAATAGGAGGTATTTTCCCTGCAGGAGGAGATACAAAATTTGGCTTGAAATGTGATGCGATTACCATGTGGTGCTTTGCAGTTCCATTGGGGTGTATCACAGCCTTCGCATTGAAATTGCCGGTGCTGGTGGTATACTTTGTATTAAATCTTGATGAAATAGTAAAGCTTCCGGTGGTATTTAAGCACTACAGGCAATATAAATGGTTAAAAAATCTAACAGAAACGGAGAATTAAACTATGGATATGAAAAAAAGAAGAGATGAGCAGATCGCATATATTGCAGATGATGCTGTCATGGCTGAAATGGCTGAATGTCGGAAAATCCTGCAGAAGCTAAATTTTGCAGATAGATCGGATTTTGAAGGAATTGCAGAAATAGTGAAAGAGCTTTTGGGAAAATCCGAAGGGGCTTGTATCAATCCGCCCTTTTATTGTGATTATGGCTCACATATTGAAGTCGGTAAGAATTTTTTCGCAAATTATAACTGTACGATTATAGATGTAGCTAAGGTAAAGATTGGCGATTATTGTCAGATGGCACCAAATGTAGCTATATATACAGCCGGACATCCTATTTATCCTGATACACGTAATTCAACGTTTGAGTATGGAAAAGAAGTTACTATCGGTGACAATGTATGGCTTGGAGGGAATACGGTAGTGTGTCCGGGAGTGCATATTGGAAATAATGTTGTGATCGGTGCAGGAAGCGTAGTTACAAAAGATATTCCGGATTGGTCTATTGCAGCAGGCAATCCATGTAAAGTAATCCGCAAGATCACGGAAGATGACAGACGCAAATTATTCCACGATGAAGAGATTGACGATGAGGCATGGGATGCTATATGTGCAGTATCGACAATAAAATGATCTTATTTCTAAGGAGCTAAAGAAACATGGTATGAAAAGAGTTTAGAGAAAAATGAGATATACGCTCCTTATATGGCAGAGTTTTATGTCTGGCATTTAAGGAGCGTATTTAAATTTATATTACTTTAAGTTTTAATAATTTTCTTCATGTACTTCAAAATAGCTCTGTGGATGATTGCATACAGGGCATACATTAGGAGCCTTGGTTCCAACTACGATATGTCCGCAGTTACGGCATTCCCATACCTTAACCTCGCTCTTTTCAAATACCTGTGCGGTTTCAATATTTTTAAGAAGTGCACGATATCGTTCTTCGTGATGCTTTTCAATTTCTCCAACGGCTCTGAATTTTGCTGCAAGTGCCGGAAAGCCTTCCTCTTCAGCTGTTTTTGCAAAGCCTTCATACATATCTGTCCATTCGTAGTTTTCGCCCTCAGCGGCAGCAGCCAGATTTTCTTTGGTATCGCCTATGCCGGCTAATTCTTTGAACCACATCTTGGCATGCTCTTTTTCGTTGTCTGCCGTTTTCAAAAACAGGGCTGACATCTGTTCATAGCCTTCTTTTTTTGCTACAGAAGCGAAATAAGTATATTTATTCCTTGCCTGTGATTCTCCTGCAAATGCTTCCTGCAAATTTTTCTCTGTTTGTGTTCCTGCATATTTGTTTACAGCCATTTTAGTACCTCCGTCATCTTTTTTTAATTGTTCGATCTTTATTCTCTCTATTGGAATTTCTTTGATAATTATATACTGATTTTTGAGATAAATCAATATAAATAGTAATTATTACTATTATTAAATTAATGTCAATTAATCGCTGACAAATCCTTCATACAGATCAACTTTTGCATTACATGTGTGAGATATGCAGTCAAGACACGCTGCGTTTCCTACTCGCTGCACTCACATATCCATTTTAATATACTCACTAATAAATTTAATAGTAACTTGCATGGCACGTGTTATTTTTCCTATAATGAAGATGTTGTGCTTAAAATGATAAGCGAAAGGTGATTTTGTTATGTATCAGAAAAAATTGGAAAGCGATATAAGGTGTCCGTTGGAATATGGGCTTGATATATTTGGAGGAAAATGGAATTCGAGGATAATTTGTGTTTTAGCGGTCAAAGAAACCTTGCGTTACAGTGAACTGCGAAAGGAAATGGGGAATATCACAGATGCGGTTCTTGCAGCTACTCTGAAAACGCTTATTGAAAACCAGATGGTCAAACGCAGATCATACGATGAAATTCCTCCGAGAGTGGAATATTCACTAACCGAAAAGGGAAAATCTGTTGTTCCGATATTGCAAAGCATTTGTCACTGGGCAGGTGTTTTTTATCATGAGGATACGGATACAACAATGATCCAGTGCAAAAAATGTGATCACAGGTAGGAAAAGAGTATGATTGAATATACAGAAGAAAAGAAATTTAATATGACACAGGTACAGGAACTTTTTTTATCTGTTGGCTGGATATCGGGACAATATCCAACAAGGCTTTATAAGGCTTTGATGAATTCATCTACAGTGATATCTGCCTGGGATGGAGACAGACTTGTGGGACTTGTCCGCGTTTTGGATGATTCTGAGCTTGTAGCTTATATGCATTATGTTCTGGTACATCCGGAACATAATGGGCAGGGGATAGCAGGACACCTTGTGGAGCTGGTAAAGAAGAAATATAAGGATTATCTTTATATTGAGCTCATGCCTGAAGAACGTAAAAACGCTTCTTTTTATGAAAAACATGGTTTTCAGATTATGAAGGATGGTGTGGCAATGCAGCTATGCAACTTCGCAAATAAACTATGAGTGGATAAACATTTTCTAAAAAAGGCATCGACCTATCAGAATTTCTGAAAGGCCGATGTCTGTTTATATAGAGAGTGTTATGTGAGCAAATATTCAGCAAATGATTATTGCTTTTTATAATTGAAGCAAAGGACTTCATTAATCTGTTTAAATTAAAGTTTTGCCACCTGCAATGGTTACTGTAACACCGGTTATATAATCTGCACGGCCGCCTGCGAGGAATGCCATCAGATCTGCAACCTCTTCCGGCTCACACATTCTGCCCATTGCTACGCCGCTGGTAAGCTCCTTCTCGTACTCTTCAGGCGTTTTGCCTTCAACCAAAGAGCGTTTTTGGAATACTTCCTGTACCATCTCGGTATTTACATAGCCCGGGCATACAGCTGAAACAGAAATGCCATACTCTGCGTACTCGAGACCAAGAACCTGTGTAAGAGAGTTAATGCCGGCCTTAGATATGGAATATACACCGTTTGCAGACTCACCGATTTTTGATGCTTGAGAAGAAATAGAAACAATATTGCCCTTTTTCTTGTCTGATGCTTTGAGCTGTTTGGCAAATAGCTGACTAAGGCACCAGATGCCACGCAGGTTTACATTGATAACACGTTCCCACTCATTTGGAGTCAGATCGATCATGTGCTTGGAAACCGTGATTCCTGCACAGTTTGCCAAAACATCTACAACACCGATTTTTTCATTTACGTCCGCAAAGAACTTTTCACAAGACTCCAAATTGCTGATATCAACGGCATATGCGTAGGTCTTTACACCGTACTTTTCTGCGATTTCTGCAGCAGATTTCTCAAGAACATCCTTGTTGATATCAACCATGATAACATCTGCACCATACTGCGCAAATTTGGTTGCACAAGCCTTGCCGATACCGCGTGCTGCACCAGTTGCGATGCACAGTCTGCCCTGATAATTTTCTCCCATGATAAATTCTCCTTTACATATACATATTTGATTTATTGTTTACCTTACTAAAAGACTTTTGAATACCTTGAAATGTGTTTTGTTGATTGCATGCTTATTATATGTTATTCTTACAGCACAGATAATCACGTCGATTGCCTAGTAATATTCAAAAACAGCCCAAACCCAAAAGAGGTGAATTAAATGCATAAATTAGAAGCAGGCATTCTCGATCCGTCTGAGGTTTACTTCCTGATCCCATCCGATTTTGCTGCCAGATCGCTGTACTGCATCCAGCATATCGGTATATTTTATTGTGACAAGCGATATGTTGTAACACATCCGTATTGGGAATCCATTCTTATGGTATTTATTGATGAGGGTGAATTAGAAGTTTCATTTGATGATGAGTTATTTATCGCCAAAGCAGGAGATATTGTGTTGATCGATTGCAGGTACGAACACAGCTATCATGCATTAGATGATCTGAAATTTCATTATTTTCATTTTACCGGTCCAAACAGTGTTGAATATACAAATTTGATTTATCAGCTCAATCAAAGTGCCTGTATTCGAAGCGCACAGTCCAAAGTACTTACCAATATATTTTCAAATCTGTTTCATCTTGCAAAATCGCAGGCAAACATGCAAAATGAGCACCGCATGTCGGTATATATTCATATGATCTTGTGTGAATTGGTTGAAAATTGCTCCGGTGTGCAGCCCATTGCCGATGAATCCATCGAAAATGCTATTCATTTTATGGAACAGCATGTCACACAAAATATTTCGTTAGACGAGCTTGCAGAAAGTGTCAACCTGAGCAAGTTTTATTTCAATCGTTATTTCAAAAAGCATGTTGGGATGACGCCGCATCAATATTTTATCAATATGCGTATTCAGCATGCAAAACAGCTTCTTGCTACTACACACGATTCGATTGAATCGGTTGCGGAGCAGTGCGGATTTGATAACACATCAAATTTTATCCGCGCTTTCAAGCAGCGCGCCGGCATGACACCGACGGCTTTTCGAAAAATACCATTCTAAAAAAATACCGGGAAAGCGGCTCAAGTGCTTTCTCGGTATTTTAAATTCTTGTTCAATTTTACAAATTAATCAAAATCGCGTGGCATAACTTCATGCAGGAATGCAATAGATTTCTTGATGGCAGTCAGAGCAGGCATGGTCTTATCTTCGATTTCCAGAGAAACAGGGCCATCATATCCCATCATGCTGAGAATCGCAAAGAATTCTTTCCACCATTCTGCATTTTCGCCGAAGCCAAGAGCGACATAGTTCCAGTAGCGATTGTTGTAGTCGTCGAAAAATTTGGTCTCAAGACCGCCGTTTGCATCAAAACGACCGCGTTCCTTTCTAAGATCCTTAGCATGCACATGATGAATGGCATCTGCACCAAGCATCTTTGCCATTTCAATACCATTGCCACCCATCCACATATGATGTGATGGGTCCAGGTTCATGCCGATCATCGGAGAAACCGCATTGCGAAGCTTGAGCAGGGTCTCTGCATTGTATACACATTGTGCACCATGATTTTCCAGTGCAATAGAAGTAATACCATGGTTCTCTGCCAGTTTGACAGTCTTTTCCCAGTACGGTATAAGCACATCCTCCCACTGATACTTGAGCATGTCCTGGCAGCTCATCGGCCAGCATGTAGTTACCCAGTTTGCGCATGTGTCAGTTGCATTGCCGCCCGGCAGACCGGACATCATAACAATGTTCTTAACACCTAACTGTTCTGAAAGCTGGAAGGTTTTTTCAACGACTGCCTGATGTGCCTTGCCGGTTTCATTCGGCTCAAGCTGGTTACCTGAACAATTAAGGGCTTCTAAAACCAATCCGTGCTTTTTGATCGTATCCATGTAGGATTCGCGTGCGGAGGCGCTGGAGATCATGGTGTCCAGATCCATATGCGGTGCATTAGACCAGTTGCCGCAGGCAATTTCCAGGGATTCGATACCGATTTCGGCAGAGGTTTTTACCATTTTCTCAAAGGACAAGTGTCCAAGTCCATCTGTGTTCAAACAAAGTCTCATTGTTTTCTCTCCTTTACTAAATGTTACACTTAGTATGCCGAGCTTTTCATTGTTTCACAATCGCCATTTATGATGCAATAATATTAAATAATTGCTCTATTTAACCGAATTAAGAAAGTCTCATGATCCAATTGCTGATACCCGTTTGTAATTTCTTTAATTATATCTGACTTTTCCGGATATGCTTATGAAACAAGCGCTCATTTCAAGAGCAAGATATGAATATTACTCGACAATACGAGAGTTGGTATTTTCGCTCTTTTTTCGATATACTCTGTATACAACAAAAGATACCTTGAAAACCTCATTGATTGCAGAGAGGGAGATTCTTATGTCAAATAAGCTTAATTCAAATGCACCAACGACCAACAGCGACGGTTCACTTTCCTGGTGGACTCGCATTGCATATGGCTGTGGTGATACAGCATGCAACATCGTCATGGCAGGCATGGTCAACTCTTTGCTGACCCTTTTCTATACTGACTATGCCGGTGTATCGATTGCAACAGTTGGCTTGGTATTCTTAATTTCTCGTTTCTTCGATGGAACATCCGATGTCATAATGGGTGTTATTGTAGAAAAGACACATTCACGCTGGGGTAAAGCAAGGCCGTGGATTCTTTGGATGGCTATTCCGTATGTCATTTGTTCCATTGCATTATTTACTGTCCCGCAAACATCTGATACCCTGCAGTTCTGGTATCTGTTCGTAACGTATAATCTGCTTGGCACAGTATGCTACACTGCTATCAACGTGCCATATGGTACTTTGTCTACAATGATGACCCGTTCATCTCATGAACGTGATATGTTATCTATCGTTCGTATGTCTCTGGCACCGGTCGGACGTCTGATAGCAGTTACACTTTCACTGCCTGTTGTTAAGCTGTTCGGCAACGATCAGGCAGCATGGGTTAAGGCTATGATAATGTGGTCAGCTCTTGCATTTATACTGTTGATGATCTGTTTCTTTAACTGTAAGGAAACTGTAAAGATTTCTGCTTCTACTGCAGCAAACGACAAGGCAGCGAAAATCGGTTTTATAAGAAGCTTAAAGGCTTTGCTTGGCAACAAATATTTCTGGGCTACTCTGATTTTATGGACTGTTACTGTTGTTCAGCAGACTTTGGTCGGTACATTGGCTCCATACTATTGCAAGTATATATTTGATAACGATAATCTGTATATAATGCTGTATATGGGGGAGAACATTACACTGATTGCAGGCACACTTATTTGCCCATTTTTACTCAAGCGCTTCTGCAAGCGTGATCTCTGTTTGGCAGGCTGCGTGGTTGCTGTTGCAGCACAATTGGCTTTGTTTGCTAACCAGCATAGCTTTGCATGGATGATGGGCATCACAATAGTACGTGCTATTGGTCAGGCTCCTATTACCGCTATTATTTTCGGTATGATGGGTGATGTTGTTGAGTACGGTCAGTGGAAATTCCATGTTCGCCAGGAAAGCCTTATATTCGGCGGCGGTTCTCTCGGTTTCAAAATCGGAAGTGGTATCTCTGCAGCAGTTGTTACTTTCATGCTGAGCATAAGCGGATTTGTCAGCTCTGCAACCGGCGGTGCTGTACAGCCGGACAGTGCAAAATCTATGATCATAGATATTTATCAGTATGGTATCCTTGGTATTTGGATTGCTGCGATCATTGTTCTGTTGCTGTATCGTTTGGATAAGATTTATCCTAAGATAATGGAAGACCTGCATAAGAGGGAGCAGGCCGGTGAAATGTGATCTTTTATTAAGAAGGTATTAAAAAAACGGCATAGTCGTTACGAGCGGCTATGTCGTTTTTGATTTAAAGATCAAACCGATTAAGAGATAAGTGATTTTAAATATTTTACACCGTATGCGGCCCATTCATTTTCCTGCTTTAAGGATTCCTCAAGAGTAGCACAGGGCTCCATCCAGGACTCAAGGATCAGATTGAAGTCTCTTCTTGAAAGCCTTTTTGCGGTATCGATGGCAAGCTTGATATCCTGTCTTCCCTTTCCGGGACATTCGCCGACTATTATAAGCCCCATGCCGGAGTTGGCTCTGTGTATTTTATAATCCTTTACATGAAGACATACGCAGTAGGGAGCCATTTTTTCAAGCACTTTTTTTGTTGGCTCTTCTGTTGAAAGAGAGTTTGTTGTATCTACAACAAGTCCGACATGAGGATCATTTATGCGCTCTGCAATACGTGCATAATCTTCAGCAAGCAGTCTGTCATGATTTTCGATTCCCAATATAATGTCATTTTCGATAAGCGAAGGCAGTACATTGTTTATAGAATTGCATACTTCGTCTTCGGTTGGTTCGTAGGAGCCGTTTACACCATCAAGAATACATCTTATCAGCTTAGCGTCGGTAAGCTTTGCGATATCTATATATCTTAAAATCCTTTCAGGGCGTGCCTCACGCATTCCCATTTCCAGCGTTATGCCTAGCTCAGAAGCTTTTTTACCGATTGATTCAAGATATTCGTCAGGATAATTTTCAAGCGGCATGTTGTCGCCATATTGTACACAGTCTGCGCCCAGCTCTTTAGCCTTTAATATGATATCCATTGGTTCAAATGGCTTTTGGGGTCTTTGCAGCGGATGAACACCACATGCAAATGGAAAAGTAAATGAACTGATTCCGATTTTGTGATATGATTTATGCATGATAAAATCTCCTATAAATTTTGATTTTATTCTAGTGCAATATGACTTTTAAGTCTATATAAAATATCGTTTAAGCTTAAAGGAGACATAAAATATGAAAACGGCAGTTATTTATTATTCGCTTGAAGGCAATGCAAAATACATGGCAGAACAGATAGCAGAGACAATTGATGGTGATCTGATACAGCTGATCCCTAAAAAGACATATCCGTCATCCGGATTCAAAAAGTATCTGTGGGGCGGGAAAAGTATTATTTCATCTGAAAAGCCGGAGCTGATGCCTTATGACTTTGACTCGGATAAATATGACAGCATTGTATTTGCATCGCCGGTTTGGGCAAGCAGTTTTACACCGCCGATACGTACGTTTATAAATGACAACAGAGATAAGCTAAAAGACAAAAAAATATCCTTGGCGCTTTGTTATATGGGCGGCGGAGCAGATAAGGCTCAGAAGAAGCTTTTGAGCTACCTTGAAATTGATAAATTTGAAGCGGTTTTGAATTTGATAGATCCTCTTAAAAAGAAAAAGGATGAAGATATTGTCAAAATAAAGGAATTTTGTGAAAAGCTAAAATAAAAAAACGGTGTGTGAAAAAAATTCACACGCCGTTTTTTTAGATGTTTAGGTAAAAGATTTTAAACTTATTATAATTCGCCTTTTGCTTCTCTTTCCATAAGCTCATTCATGATCTTATCATAGTAAGTATCAAGCTTATAGAAGAGCAATACGATTAAAACACCGGCTGCAACGATGATAGGTCCGATTTTGTAAATATTAATGATCATATTAAGTGCACTGTCAGGTTGGGTAGCAACACCTGTAGTTGTACTTAAATATCCTGCAAGTGAGAGAAGACCTGTCATAGCAGCAGAAGCAACACCGGCACCTACTTTGGTACCTATTGAACCGCCTGCGAAAATAAGGCTTTCCTGACGTACATGTGTTTTCCACTGACCATATTCAACAACATCACCGATCATACCGAATACTACAGCATTAAGTGGTGCAAGACCTATAGATCTTGTGATACAGCTCATGAACATCCACGGAACACTGTATGGATTTAAGAAGAAAAGAATCTGTCCTGCAAGAGCGATGATACTTCCTACAAGAGCAATATTTCTCTTTCCGTGTTTTCTGATAAGCGGTGTACACAGGAAGATAAATGCTACAAGTACAAGAATCTCAGTAAGATACAATGCGCTGTAAAGCCATGTATCATTGTTGAAGATATATTTGCAGTAATAAGGAAGAATAGTTCCTGATACGCTGAAAGAAACACTCTGGAACATCCAAAGAAGAAGAACAGCCCAGAAATATTTATTTGTTACAAGCAGCTTAAGGCCTTTTCCGATCGGTACTGCATCTGCTTTTTCCTTACCTGCAATGACTACAGTCTCTTTACAGTTAATAAAGCAGATAACAAGAAGGATCAATGCGATTACTGCCCAAATTGCCATTGTTTTAACCCATGCAGCCTGATCATCTCCGAATAATTTAACTAACGGAGTTGTACATGTAACAGCAATGATCTTACCTATAGGTGAAAGTCCCATTCTGACTACGCTGAGCATATCTCTTTCAGAGGATATACGTGTCATCATTGCTGAAAGGCTTCCGTATGGAAGGTTGATAGCTGTATAACATACAGTTGTACAGAAGTTATAAGTTACAAAAATGTATATTGCCTGAACCATTCCCTGTGTATGAGGTACTGTAAAGAGCAAGATTGCTGACAGAGCATAAGGTACACTCATCCAGAGTATCCATGGTCTTGATTTACCCCATTTTGAGTTGGTTTTTTCTACGATAATACCCATTACGAGATCTGAAAAGCCGTCAAATACTCTGGATGCAAGCATGATCAAACCGACAATGGCAGGATTTATTCCTACATAATCTGTATAAAAAAGTGTTAGAAGAGTTCCAACCATACCGAATACGACATTACATGCAACGTCACCGCCTGCATAGGATAGTCGGACTCCCCACGATAATTTTCCGTTTTGTAAATTTGTTTTATTATTTCCCATAAACCCTCTCCTGATAAAAAAGAGGTCTGTGGATTATCTAAATTCACAGACCTCTGAAAAAAATATGATTAGACTGTGATCTCTGATATTTTAACCGGACGATGTTCTTCAAGTGATTTCTGTGCTGCGAGTCCCATTAATACCGGTGCGAGTCCATCCATAACACCAAGCGGTGTGTCAGTATCTTTTTCAATTGCTTCGATGAAGCATTTGATCTCTTTTGCATAAGCTGCCATATAACGCTCAAGGAAGAAGTAAAGTGGCTTCTCACCTGTTACGCCGTCTACATTGCTGATAACAGCTGATGATGTAGAATCGTTTGTAACAGCAACCATACCTTTAGATCCGAATACCTCAGCTCTCTGATCGTATCCGTAAACAGCTTTTCTTGAGTTGTCGATAACTGCGATTGCGCCATTTTCCATCTTCAATGTGATAACTGCTGTATCAACATCACCTGCCTCACCGATTGCCGGGTCAACAAGAACAGCTGCCTCAACATAAACCTCTGTTGCATTGCATCCTGCAAGGAAGCGTACCATATCGAAATCATGGATTGTCATATCAAGGAAGATTCCTCCTGATACTTTTACGTAATCAGCACATGGCGGTTCAGGATCTCTTGATGTGATCTTGATGATGTGAGGATCGCCGATCTTTCCATCAGCAACTGCCTTCTGAACTGCTTCGAAGTTATGGTCAAATCTTCTGTTGAATCCAACCTGATATTTAACGTTGCTTCCCTTAAGAGCTTCGATAACCTCTTTGATCTTAGCAACATCATGATCGATCGGCTTCTCGCAGAATACATGCTTTCCTGCTTTGATCGCTTCTACAGAAATAGGAGAGTGTGTATCTGTTGATGAGCAGATAAGAACTGCATCAATCTCAGGATCAGCAAGGATTTCTTTGTAATCCTTTGTTACAGCCTCAACACCCATGTCTTTTGCCCATTTTTCAGTAGCATCGTTCATAAATGGATCAGCAAGTGTTTTAACCTTTGCATTTGGTACCTGTGTACAGATACTTTCTACATGTACCTTTCCGATTCTTCCGGCTCCGATAATTCCTACGTTTACCATTGTTGTTCTCCTTTTAGAATTCGTTATCTGAATTTTTTATAAACCTGTTTTTTCAGCAATGAAAGCTCTTGCTTTCTTAGCATATTCTAATGGATTTGCCTTTGCAGGATCCTGTTCAGCTTCAACTACCATGTATCCTGTATATCCTGTTTCTTCAAGAACCTTGAAGATAGGATCAAAGTTGATAACTCCGTCTCCCGGTACTGTGAATGTTCCCATTCTTACACCATCAAGGAAGCTTAAGTTCTCAGCTTTTACTTTATCTACAACATCCTGACGGATATCCTTAAGATGAACATGTTTGATTCTTGAAGCATATTTCTTAACCATAGCTAAAGGATCTTCACCGCAATATGCAAAGTGTCCTGTATCAAACAGAAGGCTTACATATTCCGGGTCAGTGTTTTCCATCATTCTGTCTACTTCTTCTGCAGTCTGGACTACAGTTCCCATGTGATGATGGAATGTAAGAGCAATTCCGTATTCTTCTTTTGAAATTTTTCCGAGACGGTTCATTCCGTCACAGAATGTTTTCCATTCTTCATCGTTCATAACATATTTATGGCCGAAGATAGGAGTATCAAGCATGCCCTGAACACTGTGGCTCTGCTCTGAAGCACCGATTACTTTTGCACCCATTTCTTTAAGATATGCAAGCTGTGCACGGAAATCCTTTTCAACCTCTTCGAATGGCTTTGTGATAAGAAATCCTGAGAACCACTGGTTGCAGATTTCTACACCGCGAAGCTCAAGTGCTTTTTTCAGAACTGCTGTATCCTTTGGATATTTGTTTCCTACCTCAGAGCCTGTGAAACCGGCTAAAGCCATTTCACTTACACACTGCTCAAATGTGTTTTCGCTTCCAAGATCAGGCATGTCATCATTTGTCCATGCGATAGGAGCAATTCCGAGTTTTACCTTTGTTTTGTCAAACATAGTTTACACCTCAATTCCTTTATTTTTTTAATACACTTTGTTACTTTTCGTTACGTTTACACTGTTACGTTGTTACGCACATTTGTTACGTTTTGTTACTTCATAATTTTAAATATATTAGCTT
>CAVLAA010000011.1:7438-15446 GCA_963660835.1 bacterium | reverse complement strand
ATTTGTAAATATTTTGATTTGTTTTTTTTTGCAAAAAATATATAAAAATTGCTGAAAACGTGTCAAGAATATATAAATGAGTTGATTTTTTTATTATTACTGACTGTCTTCTAAAGCCTTGCAGATTATGTTTACACAGCTGTCAAAGCCCAGAGCACCACTATTGAGCATAAGGTCATAATTTTGACGATCACCCCAGTTTTTCTCGGTAAATTTATAATAATGCTGAGATCTTGCTTTATCGGAGAGTTTGATATCTTTTGCGGCACTTTCTTTTGTCATGCCATATTCTTTTACGGCTCTTTCGATCCTGTTTTCAATATTTGAATAAATAAACACCTTAAGGACATCATCACGCTCTGATAAAATCTGGTCGGCACAACGTCCTACAATAACACATCGGCCCTTATTTGCATAATTAGTTATAACTTCCTTTTGAGCAATATATATCTGTTCGGAAAGCGGCAGAGTCTGCTTGTTGGCATTCTGCAAAATTCCATATCCGTAGCTTGTTCCCATTGCAATGTTGTACAGAAGACTGCTTGTTATGCTTTGCTCATTTGATTCAATATAGCGCTTTGACAGGCCGGAATTTTTAGAGGCTTCATCGATAAGCTCTCTGTCGTAATATGAAATACCCAAGCGATTTGCAAGCATTTTTCCTATAGTGCGTCCACCGCTGCCAAGTTCTCTTCCGATTGTGATTATTTTTTTCATGCCATTTCCTCTTCTTTCTTTAAATTATTTATGGATTTATTTAACTTTTTGATTTCCAGGATTATCAGTATCAAGGAAAGAACAAAAGCGAGAATATCCGCTACAGGACCTGCCCAAAGGACTCCCTTCAATCCCATGATGTTACACAAAATTACAACTGCAGGGATCAAGAATATGATCTGTCGGCTGAAGGATATGATTCCTGATATTAAAGGCTTTCCGATTGACTGGAAGAATATTGCAGATACGATCTGGAAGCCGTTAAGGAAGCATAAAAGGTTAAATATACGGAAAGATATGATTGAAAATGTTCTGTAAAGATCTCCCTGGTCACCGAATAAGGTGGTTAGCTGAGATGGGAAAACCTGGAACAATATAAAGCAAATGACTGCAACAAGTGTGGCAAATTTTACTGCAAGTGAAAATGTCTGCTTAACTCGTTTATAATCTCCGGATCCATAATTGTAACCGACAATAGGCTGTGCACCTGTTCCGATTCCTGTAACGATAGCGATAAGTATTGTGTTAAATTTCATTACAATTCCAAAAGCAGCCAAAGGAATATCAGGACCATATTCTGTAAGAGAACCGCAATGAACAAGATAGTAGTTCATAACTGCGATAACTACTGCAACTGCAAACTGTGATATAAAGCTTGAAACTCCGAGACTTGCAAGAGTAGAAAGCATTTTCAATGAAGGCTTTATATGCTTTAAGGATATTTTTACTGTTTTGAATTTCGGAAGATAAAAAATACAGATTAAAAAGCTTAGGATCTGTCCGATAACAGTAGCAATAGCAGCACCTTCAATACCCATACCCAAGACAAGTACAAATACAGCATCCAATACAACATTAGTGAGACAGCCAACGATCATACTTATCATAGTAAGCTGCGGTGAACCATCAGAGCGGATCACAGAGCAAAGACCGGAGCCGATAACAACAAACGGGAAACCAATGACAACAATACCGCCATATGCGAGAGCATAGCTTTGATTATCCTTGGTTGCTCCTAAGATCTGTGTTAATGGCTTTAGAAATATGGCACAGACAAGGAACATTACTATACCGACGATGATAAGCCATATCAGAGTGTTGTTCATTCCGTTTTCGGCCTTTTTCTTGTTTCCGCGTCCCAACTCAAGACTAAGGTAAGCAGCACCTCCGTCACCTAAGAGCAGAGAAAGAGCAGTAATTACAAGCGTAAGTGGAAAAACTACATTTGTAGCACTGTTTCCTATGGTACCGACTCCCCAGCCAATGAATATTTGGTCAACAATGTTATATAATGCATTTACAAGCAGTGAGATAACACTTGGAATAGCATATTTCAGCATTAAAGACCCTACAGGGGCCGTAGACAATGGATTTGTTTCTTTGGTATTCATTGATAAACCTCCTCAACTATTTTCGATAGACAGGATAAACTA
Organism: bacterium; assembly: GCA_963660835.1. Classification (GTDB taxonomy): domain Bacteria; phylum Bacillota; class Clostridia; order Lachnospirales; family Lachnospiraceae; genus Alectryocaccobium. Next base: position 13,296 of record CAVLAA010000011.1, on the reverse strand, counting down.
TATGATTATAATAGAGTCAATAGATTGTTTTGGATTTTCTGATATGGAGGGATTATGGAAAATTTATTATCAATTGGAGAGGTTGCAAGGGCAAGAAATATAAATGTTCAGTCTCTGCGATATTATGAAAAACTCGGAGTCTTGATTCCGGCATATATAAATCCGGAAACCGGATACAGATATTATTCCTTAGAGCAGCTTATGATCTTAGATACGATAATTCTCTGTGTTGATCTGGGTATCAGCCTAAAGGAACTGAAGAATTATGTAAATGAAGAAGGGCAGCTTGAATTCGAAAGGCTTCTAAGAGCAGGAAAGAAAATCGCAACAGATAAGATCAAAAGGATCGAATCAAATATAAGCTCAATAGATCGCAATTTACAGCAGATCAACAGTCAAAAGGCTTTTAAGGGACGAAAGGGTCATTACAGCAGATTCGTATTTAAACGATATGTAATTACTACGCCCTGTGAATTTGAAATGAAGGCACAGGTATATGAAAAAAATCTAAGCCTGCTTTTTGAAAAGGCAAGAGACTTGAAGCTGCAGGCATCTTTTCCTCATGGGATAGTATGCAGATATATAGAAGGAAAATATATTGATTCATATATGTTTTTGGAAGTGCTGCCTGACAGCTCGAAGCAGGTTGAGATATTTAAGGAAGGAAATTATCATTGCGTTCAGAAAATGAGAGAGCATCATCTGGATCCGAAAATGGTATTTCCGCCCAAATGCTTTGCAGGGAATGAAACCAGTGTCATCATATCATGCATGTCACCTGATACATATAAATATGATAAGGTTATATTAGAATATCAAATAGAAGAAGGCGGAAAGTTTGGTGAGTAAGAAGATGAAAAATAAGAAAAAGATAATACTGATACCGGTAATAATTATTGCAGCCGTAATAATAGTCAGTGCTGTCTATCTGTCTGATTATTATAGGGCAGATGCTGCTGCATTAGAGACTATTGATGGATCGGGTAATATGGTAGAGGTTGAAGACATAGAAAACGCGGTTTATTTTATTCCGGATGAAATAAATGCAGGCTTTATATTTTATCCCGGCGGCAAGGTTCAGGCAGAGGCATATGCTCCGCTTATGAAAATGTGTGCCGAGGAAGGCATTTTGTGTGTGTTAGAAAAAATGCCATTTAATCTTGCAGTTTTTAAGCCAAATGCGGCTGATGGTACAGAAGAGAAATTTCCGGAGGTTGAAAGCTGGTATATAGGAGGACATTCACTTGGCGGAGTAATGGCAGCAAAGTATGTTTCAAATCATGCAGACGAATATAATGGCCTTATTTTACTGGCATCGTATTCAACAAGTGACATAAGTAATACAGGGCTTGAAGTATTGTCTGTATATGGATCAGAGGACGGAGTCCTTAATATGGACAGCTATAAAGAAAATAAGAAAAATCTTCCGGATGACTTAAAAGAACAGGTGATAGATGGCGGATGCCATGCTTATTTCGGAAGCTATGGAAAGCAAAAGGGAGATAATGAACCGCAAATAACAAATGAAGAGCAGATTGATATTACAGCGGAAATTATCGGAGAATTTATAGAAAATTCAAATAATTTAGCACTCGCTATTGACGAGTGCTAACAAAAGTGCTATGCTATGGTCATCTTAGGAAAAAGATAAATATATCCTTTTAAGGGGGTGACATATATGAACATAAGTAAATTTACGCAGAAATCAATACAGGCTGTTCAGGAGCTTGAAAAATGTGCTTATGATTTTGGACATCAGGAAATAGAAGAGGAGCATCTTTTATATATACTTCTTAATCAGGATGAAAGCCTTATCCTGAAAATGATCGAAAAGATGGAGATAGACACACAGTATTTTAAGAATAGTGTAGAACAGCTTCTGTCAAAAAGACCTAAGGTTTCAGGCGGTAAGCCTTATGTAGGCCAGTATTTGAACAAGGCACTTGTTGAGGCAGAGGGTGAAGCTAAAGCCATGGGTGATGAATATGTATCGGTAGAGCATTTGTTTTTATCAATACTTTCAAATCCGTCTCCTGAAATGAAAACATTCTTTAAGGAGTTTGGGATCACAAGAGAAAGATTCCTAAAGGCACTCAGCAGTGTAAGAGGAAATCAGAGAGTTACAACAGACAATCCTGAAAGTACATATGATACATTAAATAAATACGGAACTGATCTTGTTGACAAGGCAAGAGATCAAAAGCTTGATCCTGTTATCGGCAGGGACAGCGAAATAAGAAATGTTGTAAGGATCCTGTCAAGAAAAACAAAAAACAATCCGGTTCTGATAGGTGAGCCCGGAGTCGGAAAAACAGCTGTTGTTGAAGGTCTCGCACAAAGAATAGTAAGAGGCGATGTTCCTGATACACTTAAGGATAAGACTATATTTTCACTTGATATGGGTGCGCTTGTCGCAGGCGCAAAATACAGAGGCGAATTCGAAGAAAGACTTAAGGCAGTGCTCGAGGAAGTTAAAAAGAGCGACGGAAGGATAATCCTTTTCATAGATGAGCTTCATTTGATAGTAGGAGCAGGTAAGACAGATGGTGCAATGGATGCCGGTAATATGCTTAAGCCGATGCTTGCAAGAGGTGAGCTTCATTGTATCGGAGCAACAACACTTGATGAATACCGTCAGTATATTGAAAAGGATCCGGCACTTGAAAGACGTTTTCAGCCGGTTCATGTCGATGAGCCTACAGTTGAGGACACAATATCCATCCTGCGTGGCCTTAAGGAAAGATATGAGGTATTCCATGGTGTAAAGATCACTGATGGAGCACTCGTTGCCGCGGCTACACTTTCAGACAGATATATTTCAGATAGGTTCCTGCCTGATAAAGCGATCGATCTGGTTGATGAAGCATGTGCACTTATAAAGACAGAGCTGGATTCTATGCCGACAGAACTGGATGAACTCAATCGAAAGATAATGCAGATGGAGATAGAGGAAGCTGCACTTAAGAAGGAAACAGACAGATTGAGTGCCGAGCGGCTTGAAAATCTTCAAAAGGAGCTTGCAGAGCTCAAGGATGAGTTTAACAGCAAAAAGGCAAAATGGGAAAATGAAAAGAATTCTGTTGAGAAACTGTCTAAGCTTAGAGAGCAGATAGAGGATGTAAATAAACAGATACAAAATGCACAGCAGCATTATGATTTAAATAAAGCAGCAGAACTTCAATACGGAGAGCTTCCTAAACTTCAGAAGCAGCTTGCCGAAGAAGAGGAGGTTGTAAAGAGCAAAGATCTTTCTCTTGTGCATGAAAGTGTTGAAGAGGATGAGATTGCATCTATCGTATCAAGATGGACAGGAATACCTGTTGCAAAGCTTACAGAAGGAGAAAGAGAAAAGATACTTTCTCTTGAGGATCAGCTTCATGAGAGAGTTATCGGACAAAATGAAGCTGTTACAAAGGTTTCGGATGCTATCATACGTTCAAAGGCCGGCATAAAGGATCCGGGAAAACCGATAGGCTCATTTTTGTTCCTTGGACCTACAGGTGTCGGCAAGACAGAGCTTGCAAAGACACTTGCACAAAGCCTGTTTGATGATGAGAACAATATGGTCCGTATAGATATGAGTGAATATATGGAGAAATATTCCGTATCACGTCTTATCGGAGCGCCTCCGGGATATGTTGGATATGAGGAGGGCGGACAGCTCACAGAGGCAGTCAGAAGAAAGCCATATTCGGTAGTCCTTTTTGACGAAATAGAAAAGGCTCATCCGGATGTATTCAATGTATTGCTTCAGGTGCTTGATGATGGACGTATCACAGATTCACAGGGAAGAACCGTAGATTTTAAAAATACTATCCTTATAATGACATCAAATCTTGGATCACAGTATCTGCTTGATGGTATAGAGGAAAACGGAGAAATTTCAGAGAATGCGCGGGATATGGTTCAAAATGAATTGAGAGCGCATTTCAGACCTGAATTCCTGAACAGGCTTGATGAGATAATCATGTTTAAGCCACTTACAAAGGAAAATATAGGAAATATCGTAAATCTTCTTGTAAAAGGACTCAATAAACGTCTTGCAGACAGAGAACTCAATATCGAGCTTACTGATGAGGCAAAGGATAAGATCATCGAAGAAGGCTATGATCCGGTATTCGGTGCAAGGCCTATAAGAAGATATCTGCAGAAGCATGTGGAAACGCTTTCTGCTAAGCTTATTCTTTCCGGCAATGTGGATGAAGGCGATACTATAAGGATCAGTGTGAAAAATGGTGAACTGACAGCTGAAGATATAAAGAACTGCCGGGAATAAATTGTTTTTGCTTGAGTAATTTATAAATAACAGCGGCTTTTGTATGGTCTGGCTTTATGCATACAGGAGCCGCTGAATTTTGTTGTATGCAGGGTTTCATTTCACCAAAAGTTTATACTTTATATAAATATATTGTGATATTATGATACAAGGGTCGAAAGACAATTTTCAACGCAAGGAGTAATACAATTTGGATGATATAAGCAAGTTTCCGATTTCATTGGATTCAAATCAGATAGAAGTTTTAAGAAAAAGAATATTGTCTGATGAGGTGCTTGAGTTTGCAAAATTCAATGCAATGCCGATAGAGGAAATGTTTTCAAGATACAGCTGTGCAATAATGGAAATAGAAACTAAATTCAAGGTTCTAAATGAACAGCTATCTCTTGAATATGACAGAAACCCGATCGAAAGCATCAAATCAAGACTTAAATCAATAGAGTCCTTAACAAGAAAGATAAGAGACAGAAATATTCCTTTTAACATAGATGATATAGAAGAAAATATACATGATATCGCAGGTGTCAGAGTTATCTGCTCATTTCCGGTTGATATATATATATTGGAAGAAAGCTTTCTCAGGCAGGATGACATAAAACTGATAAAGAGGAAGGATTACATAAAAAATCCAAAGCCAAACGGATACAGAAGTCTTCATCTTATAGTTGAGGTCCCTATATTCCTGAAAAATGAAAAAAGAATGATGAAGGTTGAGGTTCAGTTCAGAACGATAGCAATGGATTTCTGGGCAAGCCTCGAGCACAAGCTTAGATATAAAAAGAAGAGGACTCCCGAACAGGAGGCTGCGATCTCAAGAGAGCTCCTGGAGTGTGCAAATGAAAGTGCAGCTCTTGATCTTAGGATGCAGAAGCTTAGAAATTATCTTGAAGAGGACAGCTATGATCCTTCAGATGACACAAAAAGATTTGGAAAAAGATTTATAGAGAGCAAATAGAATGGAAGAATATTCAGCACTTGCATCAGTCTATGACGAATTCATGGATGACATTGATTATGAAAAATGGTCTGATTTTATAGAAGATACATTGAAGACCTATAATATAGAAAATGGTCTTGTATTAGATCTTGGATGCGGAACAGGAAGGCTTACAGAGCTTTTATCCGATAAAGGCTATGATATGACCGGAGTTGACGGATCGCAGGAAATGCTTCAGCAGGCACTCCAAAAAAGAGATATTTCAAAAAAGGATATTCTTTATCTCAATCAGGATATGAGAGACTTTGAGCTTTACGGAACAATGAGAGCTATTGTCAGTACATGCGACTGTATGAATTATATTACTGACATAAATGAACTTAAAGATGTTTTCAGGCTTGTTAACAATTATCTTGATCCAAAAGGGATTTTTATTTTTGATTTTAATACTAAAAAGAAATATCAAAATATCGGAGATGCCTCTATTGCAGAAAACAGAGAGGACGGCAGCTTTATATGGGAAAACTTTTATAATGAAGAAGAAGCCATAAATGAATATCAGCTGACTTTGTTTTTGCCAACAGGAACCGGACTATATAAAAAATACGAGGAAAATCATATCCAAAAGGGATATGAACTTAGTGA
>CAVLAA010000011.1:0-7428 GCA_963660835.1 bacterium | reverse complement strand
AAAAAAGGCTGTAGAGGATTCAGGCCTAGTCTTTTTAAATGCATATGATGGCTACAGCAGCAATCCGGCAGATGATAACTGTGATAGGATTGTCATTGTAGCGATGGAAAACGGAAAGTAAATAGGAGATACAAATAATATGGATTACATGGTAAGAGCAGCAGCGGCAGATGATACAGTAAGGATTTTTACGGCAACAACCAAAGATATGGTAGAAAAGGCAAGAAAGCTCCACAATACCAGTCCGGCAGCAACTGCAGCACTTGGAAGACTGCTTAGTGCCGGTGCTATGATGGGTCCGATGATGAAGGGTGATAATGATATCATGACTATGATAATAAAGGGTGACGGACCTATAGGCGGAATTACAGTTACTGCAGATTCAAAGGGAAATGTTAAAGGCTATGTAAATGAGCCAAATGTACTGATACACGCAAAGCCAAATGGCAAGCTCGACGTAAGCGGTGCAGTAGGCAAGGGTTATCTTACTGTTATAAGAGATCTTGGTCTTAAGGAGCCGTATACAGGTCAGGTTGAGCTTGTCAGCGGAGAGATAGCGGAGGATCTGACATACTATTTTACATCAAGTGAGCAGGTTCCTTCATCTGTAGGACTTGGAGTACTGCTTGACAAGGAAAATTTTGTAAAGCAGGCCGGCGGCTTTATCTTGCAGCTTATGCCTGACACACCGGAAGAAGTTATTGAAAAGCTTGAAGCCAATCTGGTAAATATAACATCGGTTACACAGATGCTTGAAGATGGCATAATGCCTGAGGATATATGTAAAAAGGTTCTTGAAGGATTGGATGATATAAAGATTTTTGAGAGAACACCCGTACAATTTGAATGTAATTGCGGATATGAAAAAATGTCGAAGGCACTTTTGAGCCTTGGAGCTGACGAATTACAAAAAATGATCGATGATAAAGAGCCTATAGAGATGAGCTGCAGCTTTTGTAAAAGCTCATATACATTTGATACAGAGGAGCTGAAAAAGCTGCTGTCTCTTGCATTACAAAAATAAGCATCAATGCTTTATGAGGATGCCGTTTTTAATCTGAAGGTTGTTATTTTTCAAAATTGTATCGAGCTGCGAGAGCAGCTCGTTTTCTATGTCATGTTTTTTCAAAAGACTCCTGAACTTACAAAGAGTAGTAGAGTCGGGAACCTGATCATTTATAGAAAAATCAACTTCAAGGAAATTTTTCATTGAATAGCTGTCATAAACAGCTTCCTCGGTTGCTCTGTCAGAAAGATCAAACCAGAGTTTCAGCATGTACATTTTGAGCATACGGACGATAGGCTGAGGCTTACGTCCTCTGCTGCCTGTCGGATAATATGGCTTAACATAAGAAGCCCATTGCTCCCAGGGTAAAAGAGTAGACATTTCGTTTAAAAAAAGTTCACGTCTTGTCGTTTTACGACGCTGAGTATATTCAAAATCACTAAAGCTCATCTGCATAGAAATATCCCCCGATAAAATCTGAATGTATCAGATTATACTCCGACTTCGCAAATTTTCCAATACAGTAAAAATACTTTTTGACAAAGAATTGTATAAACAATATAATAAAATCCGTATGATTAAAAATAAGATGATAATAGGGTCAAAAGACCCTTTGATATCTGTAATGTGAGATTTTTATTATAATAATATGTGTCCGGGAGGAATATATGAGTAAAGAATTAGCAAAAACATATGATCCTAAGGGTCTGGAGGATAGACTGTATCAGAAATGGCTCGATAAGGGATATTTTCATGCAGAGGTAAATCCTGATAAGAAGCCGTTTACAATAATTATGCCGCCGCCTAATGTTACCGGACAGCTGCATATGGGTCATGCCCTTGATAATACGATCCAGGATACATTGATAAGATTCAAAAGAATGCAGGGCTATGAAGCACTTTGGCAGCCGGGAACCGATCATGCAGCAATAGCTACAGAGGTTAAGGTTACTAATATGCTTAAGGAGCAGGGACTCGATAAGCATGAAATGGGAAGAGAAAAATTTCTTGAGCATGCATGGGCGTGGAAAGAGGAATACGGAAGCCGCATCATAAACCAGCTTCACAAATTAGGCGCTTCTGCAGATTGGGAAAGAGAACGTTTCACAATGGATGAAGGCAGCAGTGCTGCAGTTGAAGAGGTTTTTGTACGCCTCTATGAAAAAGGTCTTATATATAAAGGAAGCAGGATCATCAACTGGTGTCCGGTTTGCCAGACATCTCTTTCAGATGCTGAAGTAGAGCATGAAGATCAGGATGGATTTTTCTGGCATATTAATTATCCTATCGTAGGTGAGAAAGATAAATTTGTCGAAATAGCAACAACAAGACCTGAAACATTACTTGGCGATACAGCAGTTGCTGTAAATCCAAATGATGAAAGATACAAAGATATTGTCGGAAAGATGCTCGAGCTTCCGCTTACAGGCAGACAGATTCCTGTTATCGCAGACGAATATGTGGATATGGAGTTCGGAACAGGCTGTGTGAAGATCACACCTGCTCATGATCCTAACGATTTCGAGGTTGGAAGACGCCATGATCTTGAAGAAATAAATATTTTAAATGATGATGCTACGATCAATTCAAACGGTGGAAAATATGCCGGAATGGACAGATATGAAGCAAGACGTGCAATGGTAGATGAGCTTAAGGAACTTGGTCTTCTTGTAAAGGTTGTACCGCACAATCATGCAGTAGGCACACATGACAGATGCCATACTACCGTTGAACCTATGATCAAGCCGCAGTGGTTTGTAAATATGAAGGAAATGGCTGAAGCAGCAGTCAAGACACTTAAGGATGGCAATCTTACATTTGTTCCTGAAAGATTTGATAAGACATATCTTCATTGGCTTGAAAATATCAAGGATTGGTGTATTTCAAGACAGCTCTGGTGGGGACACAGGATACCTGCATGGTATTGTGATGACTGCGGCAATATGATAGTTAAAAGAGGAACTGAAGCACCTTGTAAATGTGAAAAATGCGGAGGTACACATTTTACTCAGGAGGAGGATACTCTTGATACATGGTTTTCATCTGCACTTTGGCCGTTTTCAACTCTCGGATGGCCGAATAAAACAAAAGAAATGGAATATTTTTATCCTACAGATGTGCTCGTAACAGGCTATGATATCATATTCTTCTGGGTTATAAGAATGGTATTTTCAGGACTTGAGCAGACAGGAAAGACACCGTTCCATCATGTTTTGATACACGGACTGGTACGTGATTCACAGGGAAGAAAAATGAGCAAGTCCCTTGGAAATGGTATTGATCCGCTTGAGGTTATTGATAAATACGGTGCGGATGCATTAAGAATGACTCTTCTTACCGGAAATGCACCGGGAAATGACATGCGCTTCTACTGGGAGAGAGTTGAATCAAGCCGCAATTTTGCAAATAAGGTTTGGAATGCATCAAGATTTATCATGATGAACTTGGATGCTGCCGATGTGCCTAAGGATATCAATAGTGATGAGCTTACACTTGCCGATAAATGGATACTCAGTAAGGCAAATAGGCTTATAAGAGATGTCACAGACAACATGGAAAAATATGAGCTCGGCATAGCTCTTTCTAAAGTATATGACTTTATCTGGGAGGAGTTCTGCGACTGGTATATAGAAATGGTCAAGCCAAGACTGTATTCTAAGGAGGATAAGACTAAAGCAGCTGCATTGTGGACACTTAAAAAGGTTCTTAACTGTGCTCTCAAGCTTCTTCATCCTTTTATGCCATTTATAACAGAGGAAATTTATTGTACATTGAATCCTGAAGAAGAAAGTATAATGATATCAGAATATCCGGTAGCTGATGAGAAAATGGATTTTAAGGCTGAAGAATCTGATACTGAGCTGATAAAGGATGCTGTTCGTGCAATAAGAAATACAAGAACATCAATGAATGTTCCGCCATCAAAGAAAGCTACAGTATATGTAGTAGCATCAGATGAAGGAATAAGAAGAACATTTAAGGAATCAGAGACATTCTTTGAAACTCTTGCTAAAGCAGATAAGGTAATCGTTCAGTCAGACAAGAGCGGCATAGAGGAAAATGCAGTTTCTGCGATCATTCCGGGTGCAGAATTCTGTATTCCGTTTGAGCAGCTTGTAGATGTTGATAAAGAAATAAAAAGACTTGAAGCAGAGGAAGCACGTCTTACAAAGGAAATAGCCAGATGTGAGGGCATGCTCAGCAATGAGAAATTTGTTTCCAAGGCACCTGAAAAGAAGGTAAACGAGGAGAAGGAAAAGCTTGCAGGATATAAGCAGATGATGCAGCAGGTTAAGGAAAGACTTATGCAGCTTCGCTGATCAAAGACCTGTAGTTTGGGAGGAATTTGATGCTTGATTATGATGAAGAATTAAAAAAATTCAAACCTATTCTATCCGTAGAGGAAGTAGAGGATGCTATTTACGGAAAGGATATGACAGATGTCATAGATCTTTTAAGAGAAATGAACAAATCGCAGACTATAGACTCTGAAGGAGTATCGAAAGAATGAATTGCATAAACTGCGGTCAGGAAATAGGCAGTGAGGTGGTTTGTCCGAACTGCGGCTATGATCTTAGCGTAGAGATCAAGGCATTAAAGCTTTCAAACATGTATTATAATATGGGGCTTGATAAGGCTCAGATAAGAGATATGTCAGGCGCTATAGATCTTCTTGAAAGAAGTCTGAAATTCAATAAAAAAAATATAGATGCAAGAAACCTTTTAGGTCTTGTCTATTTTGAGACCGGCGAGGTAGTAGCGGCACTCAGCGAATGGGTAATAAGCAAAAATATGATGCCGGACCGCAATATTGCATCTGAATATATAAGCAGGGTGCAGGCAGATCAGGCAAGGCTTGAAACGATCCAGCAGACAATTAAGCGCTATAACAGGGCACTTGATACTGCAAGGACCGGAGAAACAGATATTGCCATTATAATGCTGAGAAAGGTAATAAGCGCAAATCCAAAGCTTATCAAGGCATGTTATCTTTTAGCACTCTTATACATGAAAACGGGCGAATATGAAAAGGCCAGGAAGGTGCTGAAAAAAGCAGCACCTATAGACAGGACAAATGCCACATTATTAAGATTTCTTATTGAAATTGATGAAAGAACAGGTACAGTTACCGATCTTGAGAGTATCAATAAGGGCATTGTAAAAGAAAAAAGAAGATGGCTAGTCAGCCTTTTCAAGAGAAGAGAAAACTCGGAATACAGAATAAATAACGGATATATGACTACCGATTGGGATGACGAAGAGGAAATCATATCTGCACCTGTTATCCAGCCTATTGCATTTCATCAGGTACCGGCATTTGTCGGATTGGTAAATATTATAATTGGAGTTGTATTGGGTGCTTTTGTTATAGGACTTATTGCAATTCCGGCAGTTAAGCAAAGCATAAACCGTTCTGCAGAAGAAAAGGTTACAAATTACAGCACTCAGCTTGTTTCTAAGGATGAAAGGATCAGTGACCTTGAGAGCCAGATAAGTGAATACAGCAATCAGATAGACAGCGGAAATGATCAGATTTCTGAGGCAGGTAAAAAGGTTGAAGCATATGAAAACCTTCTTAAGGCTTATTCGTATTACACATCAGGCAATATTGATCAAACAAGTGAGACTATATCTCAGGTGGATTCATCGCTTCTTTCTGAAGATGCACTTAGTATATATAATACAATTTCTGAGGATATAAACAGTCAAAAGTTTGATGAGTCATACAATAAAGCTGTTTCAGAATTTCAAAGAGGCAATTTTTCTTTAGCTATATCGGATTTTACTACGGCAAAAAATTTGAAATCAGATAATTATGCTGCAATTGCTTATTTGGCACACAGCTATAGATTAAATAGTCAGCCGGATGAAGCTATAACCGTATTTCAGGAAATAGTTGATAAATTTCCGGATACTGAAAGAGCAACAAAAGCAGAAGATTATATTAAGCAGCTTAAAAACGGAGATGACACATCAAGCGTAGGAATATCAGCTGTAAATACTGAAATTGCAGTCGGAGAGATAGAAGAGTCAAATCAGTAACATTGATACAAATGCGGCAGGTGTAGGATAAAACCTGCCGCATCTTTGATTTATAAAATGATCTGCAGGAAATGTGATCAAGACAAAGATAGAGAATACCCGGTTGATGTAAGGAGATAAATTTGGAAAAAAAGAAAAATATTCGGCTTGATATTATGATTATAGCTCTGTTTTTGGCTGTAGGAGTGGTAATTGCTCTTGTTCTTTTTCTGGGACAGCATAAGGGAGCAACAGTTAAGGTTTCTGTTGACGGAAAGACGATAAAAACATTTCCGCTTGATACTGATGCCACATATGAGATACAGGGAGTAAACGGCGGAACAAATCTTTTGGTTATAAAAGATGAAAAGGCATATATAGAGGAAGCTTCATGTCCTGACAGCCTATGTATAAATATGGGAAAAATAGATTCTGCAGGACAGTCAATAGTCTGTCTTCCAAACAGAGTTGTTATTTCAATAGAAGGAGAAGACGGTCAGGAGCCGGTGATCGATCAGATAGTAGGATAAGGAGATTTGTCATATGAAAAACAATCCCGGAAAAATAGTCGCGTTGTATGGAATACTTGCGGCACTTGCTCTTGTTCTGAGCTGGGTTGAAGCACAGATACCTGCATTTTTTGCTGTTCCAGGAATGAAAATAGGTCTAACAAATATAGTTGTTTTAGTTGCACTTTATTGTATGGATATAAAAAGTGCAATAATAATCAACTTTGTCAGGATTCTTCTGGTTTCATTTTTATTTGGAAACGGAATTAGCCTTATGTATAGTCTTGCAGGCGGAATGCTGAGTACATTGGTTATGATACTGCTTAAAAGGATTGGAAAGCTCAGACTTATCACAGTAAGCATTATTGGCGGAATAACACATAACATAGGCCAGATCATAGTTGCGATGATACTGCTGCAAACTACAAATATTGCATGGTATCTGCTTATATTGTGGTTTACAGGAATCGGAGCCGGAGCTGTTGTGGGTATCATAGGCGGTGAGCTTACAAAAAGAGTTAAGAGAGTTATTAAGTGGAGCTGATCAGATGAAAATGAAGGCTTTTAAGGCAGCCTTTCCGAATACGATACCTATACTTGCAGGTTTTTTGTTTTTGGGAGGCGCATATGGTATATATACAAATGCGGCAGGCTTTTCTTTTGTATATCCATTATGCATGGCTGCAATAATTTACGGAGGATCACTCGAATTTGTATGTACGGAGCTGCTGTTAAGTCCGTTTGCACCTGTCCAGGTTATCATAATGGCTATAATGATACAGGCAAGGCATTTATTTTATGGAATTTCGATGCTTGATAAGTTTAAAGGGACCGGGCTCAAAAAGTTTTATCTTATATATGCAATGTGTGATGAAACCTTTTCGATAAATT
>CAVLAA010000010.1:34631-39409 GCA_963660835.1 bacterium | reverse complement strand
GATGCAGAGCAGCTTAGAAGAGTAATACATAATATTGTAAATAATTCGGTTAAATATATGGACAAGCCAAACAGATGGATAGAACTTAGGATCCGCGATGTAGGGGATTTTGTTCAGATTGATATAGAAGACAATGGCAAGGGAATTTCAAAGAAGGATCAAACTAAAGTGTTTGACAGGTTCTACAGAACCGATGCTTCAAGAAACTCTACAAGAGGAGGAAGCGGAATCGGTCTGTCTATAGTAAAGAAGATCCTTGAGGATCATGGTGGAAAAGTATGGGCCGGGGGAGATGAAGGTGTAGGAACAATCATAAGCTTTGTTCTAAGAAAATACCAGGAGGTACCATTTAGTGAGTAGAATACTGATAATTGAGGATGAGGAAGCAATAGCTGAGCTTGAAAAGGATTACCTTGAACTTTCGGATTTTGAGGTAGTTATAGAAAACAGTGGTGAAGCCGGTCTTAAAAGAGCATTAGAGGAAAATTTTGATATTTTCATACTTGATCTTATGCTTCCGGGAATTGATGGATTTGAAATATGCAGAAGTATAAGAGAGAACAAAAACACTCCTATACTTATGGTTTCGGCCAGAAAGGACGATATTGACAAGATAAGAGGCTTGGGACTCGGAGCGGATGACTATATAACAAAGCCATTTTCGCCAAGTGAGCTTGTTGCAAGAGTCAAGGCACATCTTGCAAGATATGAGCGTCTTATAGGAAGCGGAAAGCAGGACAATGATATACTTGAGATAAGAGATATCAAGATAGACAAATCTGCAAGAAGAGTATGGATAAGAGGAGAAGAAAAAACCTTTACTACTAAGGAATTTGACCTTCTTACGTTTCTTGCATCAAATCCCAATAAGGTTTTTACAAAGGCAGATCTTTTCAGGGAAATATGGGAAATGGAATCAGTCGGAGATATAGCGACCGTTACTGTCCATATTAAAAAAATAAGAGAAAAAATAGAGCTTAATACTGCAAAGCCTCAATATATAGAAACTATCTGGGGAGTCGGATACAGATTTAAGATATAATTAAATGTGATCTTGTGTTATAATTTTGTATAGATTATGATCAGAAATTAAAATCTGTAATAAAATCTTGATATTATTTTTGAGGAAAAGAGGAAAAGATGGGACGCATATATATGCTGATAGGAAAGAGTGCGAGTGGAAAAGACAATATATATAAAAGTCTTATAGAAGACATAAGTCTTAAGCTGGATCCCATCATCCTTTATACAACACGTCCTATGAGAGATGGTGAAAGCGAAGGAAAAGAATATCATTTTACAGATGTTTCTCATATGGAGATGCTAAGAGATAAGGGGCTTATAATAGAGGAAAGAGTATATCATACTGTTTTCGGAGACTGGTATTATTTTACGGCAGATGACGGAAGCATAGATATAAATGGCAGCAGGGATTATATTACGATAGGAACTATTGATTCATTTGTAAAAATGAAGGAATATTTCGGGAATCAAATTATCTGCCCTGTTTATATAGATGTTGACGATGAAATAAGGCTTCTTAGGGCAATAGACAGAGAAAAAAAGCAGGCCAAACCGGCATATAAAGAGCTATGCCGAAGATTTATAGCTGACTGCGATGATTTTTCAGATGAAAGACTTAAGAAAGCAGGGATTAATAAAAGCTTCTCAAACAATTCAACTCTTGAAGAATGTATTTCAAATATAAAGAGTTACATAAAAGAAAATTAAGCTGTCAATAAGAGGAGATATATTATGGAAAAACAAGGCTATGGATCAATTGTCGGATACAAAGAAATAAAAGCTATGCTTAAAAGGACAGCTCAGAAGGAGAGAGGCTTCAATGCTTATATCTTTAACGGTGAAAAGGGATGCGGAAAGGGAAGCATGGCAAAGCTGTTTGCAATGGCAATGCTCTGTGAGAAGCATACCGGTGAGCCGTGTATGGTTTGTCCGTCATGTAAAAAAGCTTTAAGCAACAATCAGCCGGATATAATTGTTTTAAGACATGAAAAAGAAGGATCTATCGGTGTTGATGAGGTAAGAAAGCAGCTTGTTGATGATATTTCAATAAGACCGTTTGAAAGCAAATATAAGATATATATCGTGCCGGATGCTTCACTTATGACTATCCAGGCACAAAATGCAATACTCAAAACACTTGAGGAGCCGCCGCAGTATGCAATAATAATATTGCTTGCGGATAATATGGATGCTTTTCTTCCGACAATTATCTCAAGATGCTATACAATAAATTTCAATCCTTTAAGTGATTCTGTTGTAGAAGAGTATCTTAAGTCAAATTTGCAGATTTCTGATTATTATGCTAAGATTTATGCCGCGCTTGCAATGGGTAAAATAGGAACTGCAAGAAAAATTGCATCTTCTGAAGATTTTACAAAGAAATTGCAGGAAAGTATTCAAATTCTCCGTAATTCAAAAGGAATGGAGAATTTTGAAAGAGTAGAGATAACAAAGAGAATAGCATCAAATAAAAATGAAATATTTGATTATCTGGACGTATTTACAATATGGTTCAGAGATGTTCTTTATTATAAGGCAACAAGAGACAATGAAAGTGTTGTATTAAAGGAAGAGCGTTCCGCTATCAAAAAGAGGGCTGAAGTCAGCTCATATGAAGGTATCCAAAAAATACTCGAAGCAATTGATACAGCAAGAACAAGGCTTAATGCAAATGTTAACCCGGAACTTGTATTGGAGCTTTTGTTTCTTACAATGTCTGATAATTGACAAGCTTATAAATATACGGAGGAAAGCATGACAAAGGTTGTTGGGGTCAAGTTTAGAGATATAGGTAAATCATATTATTTTGATCCCGGAAATTTAGAAATAAAAAAAGGCGAGCACGTTATCGTAGAGACAGCAAGAGGTCAGGAATACGGTTTTGTTAGCTTTGAACCAAGAGAAATTGATGATGAAAAGATAACTGTTCCTTTAAAAGCAGTGATAAGGATCGCTACCAAAAAGGATGCAGAGCATGTAAATGAAAATAAAAAAAAGGAAGAGAATGCATTTAAAATATGTCTTGAAAAGATATCAAAGAGAAAACTCGATATGAAGCTTATAGATGTAGAAATTGCATTCGATAACAGCAGGATATTGTTTTATTTTACTGCAGACGGAAGAGTAGATTTCAGAGAGCTTGTAAAGGATCTTGCGGCTGCATTTAAAACAAGAATAGAGCTTAGACAGATCGGAGTTAGAGATGAGACAAAGCTCATGGGCGGCATAGGAATATGCGGACGACCGCTTTGCTGTCATACATATCTTGCAGATTTTGCACCGGTATCTATAAAAATGGCAAAGGAGCAAAATCTTTCACTTAATCCTTCAAAAATTTCCGGTAACTGCGGAAGGCTTATGTGCTGCTTAAGAAATGAACAGGAAACATATGAATACCTCAATTCAAGGCTTCCAAGCAGAGGAGAGAGAGTCGAAACTATAGATGGTTTCACCGGAGAGGTATCTGATGTAAATGTATTAAGACAGCTTGTAAAGGTGATAATAGAAGAGGGCGGAGAAAAGGAATTAAGAGAATATCCTGTTTCAGAGCTCAAATTTAAACGCCGTAAAAAAAGCAAGGCAAAGGATAAAGAAAAAAATGATGGCCTTTCAGAGGAAGAAAAAAAGGCCTTAAAAGAGCTTGAGTCTATGGAACGATGAAATCCGGCGGAGATTAAGAGGTTTATATGTTGATTGATGGAATTGAGGTAACTAAGGATGATCTTCAGAATGGTCAATATATATATCAGCCAAAGGATGGATTCAGATTTGGTATAGATGCTGTAATCCTTTCATCTTTCTGCAATATAAAAAAAGGTGAAAGAGTTCTTGATATGGGAACCGGCACAGGGATAATTCCGCTGCTTCTTGCCGCAAAGACAGATGGCGAGCACTTTACGGGACTTGAGATACAAAAAAATTATGTAACTGTGGCAAAGGAAAGTGTAAAGCTTAATAATCTTGAGAACAGGATAGACATAGTAAATGGCAATATTTGCAGCGCATCTGATTTATTCAAAAAAGAAAATATAAATGTGATCGTATGCAATCCTCCATATATGATATCTCAGCATGGACTGAGAAATGATACCGATGAGAAATTCATAGCAAGGCATGAAGTGCTTTGCAGATTTGAGGATATAGCAAGAGAAGCATCCAAAATATTGTCTCCCAAGGGAAGGATATACATTATACACAGACCGTTCAGGCTTGCAGAATTATTTGAAACCCTGAAAAAATACAGACTGGAGCCAAAGAGAATGAGGCTTGTACATTCATTTATGGATAAGGAGCCTCAAATGGTAATGATCGAAGCATTAAAGGATGGTAATTCAGGAATTAAGATTGAAAGACCTTTGATCGTATATAGTGAAAACGGAAAATATACAAAGGAAATAGAAGATATATATAAGGACCCGTGAAGGGTCCTTATATTGTGCAAGGCGAGTAGGAGTCAGCCTACTCGATTAATATCCAAATATGCGTGCAGCCTTTAGAATTGCAAGCTGCGTTTTGCCGTCCGGGATCTTGTCATTTTTGACATCCTCGATAAGTTTTTCAAGAGGAACACTATAGTAGTGAAGAAATTCATCATCATCAAGATGCTGAGTGCCGCGATGCAGATTTCTTGCCATATATATATATATTTTCTCATCTGTATATGCAACAGTCGGATAATAGATTCCGAGATATGTCCAGGTATCGGCAGTATATCCGGTCTCTTCTTTTAATTCTCTTTTTGCGGCATCCAAAGG
>CAVLAA010000010.1:0-34554 GCA_963660835.1 bacterium | reverse complement strand
GAACAATACATACAGCACCTACGTGTCTTACAATTTCACGAGTTGAGGTATGTCCGTTTGGAAGAGAAATCTTGTCATTGTAAACGTGTAAAAGCCGTCCGCTGTAAACTTCTTCGGATGATAGAGTAGTTTCTTTAAGGTCATCTGTATACATTGCACATCCTCCTTTGAGGTTTATTTATATATCTTGATATCGGATTGCTGCGCGCAATCTTAATATCAAGTATATCACAAAGCACGTATAAAAACAGATGTTGACACATAAAAAAATCAATGCTACAATTTTTCTGGATTTAAGAAAAAAGGAGGAGCCAAAATGAACAAGACAACTAATGGTGTTTCATTTGCGGGTTCCTTTTATTACGCTCAGGTTCGCTTTTTTGCGGGCTATTATTTTAGTACTTTTAATTGATAAAGTGTTCGAGCGTAAAATAAGAATTGTAAAAGGTAAAAGGCTCGAATTAGATTCGAGTCTTTTTTTGTGCAGTAAGCAGCCTATAAGATTGCAGGAAAGAGGAAAAGATGAAAGTAGCATATAGTGGCATAGAGGGGGCATTTGCACATATTGCGGCAAAAAGGCTTTATCCGAGTGAAGAATTGATATCATATAAAAATTTTAATGATGCATATAAAGCAGTAGAAGAAGAAAAGTGTGATGCAGCTGTTCTTCCGATAGAAAACAGCTATGCAGGTGAGGTAGGCCAGGTTACAGATCTTATGTTTGGAGGAAGCCTTTTAATAGATGAGGTATATGAGATGCGTATAACTCAGAACCTTCTTGGCATTAAAGGAGCAAAACTCTCTGACATAAAAAAAGTTATAAGTCATCCTCAGGCTCTTGGACAGTGTGAGAACTTTATTGAAGAAAATGATATAGAGCAGGAAATAGCAGTAAATACAGCAAGGGCAGCATGTGCCGTAGCTAAGATGAATGACAAAAGCATTGCGGCTATAGCAAGCGTTGAAACTGCAGAAATCTATGGTCTTGAGGTTATCGAGCCAAATATAAATGAAAGTAAAGATAATACTACAAGATTTGCGGTTTTTAAAAGAAAAGAAAATATAAACAGTGATAATGAAAAAAATGATAATTTTATTTTATTGTTTACTGTACCAAACGTTGCCGGAGGACTTGCAAAGGCAATAAACATAATTGGCGAATATGGCTTCAATATGCATATATTAAGAAGCCGGCCAATGAAGAGCCTTGCTTGGAATTATTATTTTTATGTAGAGGCAGAGGGTGATATAACAAGCATCTATGGAACAGAAATGATAGCACGACTTTCATTCTGGTGTGAAATTGTAAAAATTGTAGGACAGTACAGCCTTAAAAAAAAGGAGAAATAAAAGATGATGATCCCGATAGAACTCGGAGCTGACAGCTATGATATTGTACTTGAAAGAGGAAGCCTTAGTAAAATAGATGAATACATAAACCTCAACAGAAAAGTGCTTATAGTTACTGATGAGGGAGTTCCGATAAAGTATGCCGAAGCAATAGCAGATAAGAGCAAGGAGCCTTATATAGCAGTAATAAAAGGAGGAGAAAAAAGCAAGAGCCTAAAGAGCTTTGAAGAGCTTCTTGTAAAAATGCTCAGAGCCGGATTTTCAAGGAAGGATTGCGTTGTTGCGATAGGAGGCGGAGTTGTAGGTGATCTTGCAGGATTTACTGCTTCAGCTTATATGAGAGGTGTGGATTTTTATAATGTTCCTACAACTCTTCTTTCACAGGTGGATTCGTCGATCGGAGGAAAGACTGCAGTAAATCTTGACGGGATAAAAAATATAGTAGGAGCATTTTATCAGCCTAAAAAGGTTATCATAGATTCCGAAAGTCTTAATTCATTGTCAAAAAGACAGATAGCAAACGGACTTGCTGAGTCAATAAAGATGTCACTTATCGCAGATGAAAAGCTGTTTAATATATTCGAAAATGAAGATATTTATTCTAATTTGGATCTGATAATAGAAAGATCGCTTTTGATAAAGAAAAATGTTGTCGAAAAGGATGAAAAGGAGCAGGGACTTCGAAAAATCCTTAACTTCGGACATACTATAGGACATGGATATGAGAGCACAAGCAACGGAGAGCTTTATCATGGAGAAGCAGTTGCCCTTGGCATGCTTCCGTTGTGTTCAGATGAAGTAAGAGAAAGACTTATCAAGGTTTTGAAAAAGGTCGGACTTCCTACAGAACACAGCTTTGATAAGGAAAAGGTATATGAGGCTGTTACACATGACAAGAAGGCAGCACATGGAAAGGTTTCACTTGTAAGAGTAGATAAAGTAGGAAGCTTTGTTATAGAAGAAACAGAAATTTCAAGGATCAGAGATTTGATAAAGTAAAGAGGACATTATGAAGAATACATTCGGAAACAGCATATCTCTTACAATATTCGGAGAAAGCCATGGCGAAGAGATAGGAGTTGTGATAGACGGACTTGCACCGGGAATAAGGATAGACAGAGAATTTATAGACAGTCAGCTTACACTTAGAAGACCTGCAGGAAAGATATCAACATCAAGGCAGGAGGCAGATGAATACAGGATAGTAAGCGGAGTCTTTAATGAAATGACAACAGGAACTCCTATTTGTATAACTATTCCAAATAAATCCGCACGAAGCAAGGACTATTCTAAGACCAGATGTCTTGCAAGACCCGGACATGCTGATTATACGGCATATCTCAAATATCATGGATATGAGGACTACAGAGGCGGAGGACATTTCAGCGGACGTATAACAGCAGGAGTTGTTGCAGCCGGAGCAATATTTATATCTGCGCTTAAAGAAAAGGGAATAAATATAGGCTCACATATAAAAAGACTCGGAAATATAAGCGACAGAGATTTTGAAGATCTAAATGAGGATATAAATGCATTAAATAACAAGGCATTTGCGGTTCTTGATGAGAAAAAGTCAGAAGAGATGCTCCATGAAGCAGAAAAATGTGCTGACGAGGGAGACAGCATCGGAGGAGTGTTGGAAACTGCTGTAACAGGATATCCAGGCGGAATAGGCGAACCGTGGTTTGATACAATGGAAGGTGTGCTTTCACATGCATTGTTCGGAATACCTGCTATTAAAGGTGTTGAATTCGGAAATGGCTTTGAGATGATATGCTCAAAGGGAAGTGAGTTCAATGACAGCTTTTATATTGATGAAGGAAAAATAAAGACAAAAACTAATCACAATGGAGGAATAAACGGCGGAATAACAAACGGAATGCCTATTATTTTCAGATGTGCCGTAAAACCGACTCCTTCAATATACAAAAAGCAGGATACAGTGGATTTTTTTGAAAAGAAGGACAGTGAACTTGTCATAAACGGACGTCATGATCCTGCGATAATTCACAGAGCGAGAGTTGTAGTAGACAGCATAACAGCGTTTGTACTTTGTGATATGCTGGCACAGAGATTCGGAACCGATTATCTAAAGTAGATAATAGATATTTTGCACACCGGAGGTCTTATGAATATAGTTCTTATAGGAATGCCGGGCTGCGGAAAGACCACAGTAGGGCGGATTATTTCAAAGCTTCTTGATATAGAGCTTATTGATTCTGATGACATGATAATAAGAAAAAGAAGGGCACTGATTCCAAAGATAATTGCGGAGGTAGGTGAGAAGGGCTTCAGAAGGCTTGAATGTGATGTTATAAAGGAAATTTCAAAAAAGGATAACTGCATAATAGCTACAGGCGGCGGTACGATCATCAATGATCAAAATGTTGAAAATCTAAAGAAGAACGGTATATTGGTCTTTATAGACAGAGATATAAACAGCATAAGACCAAGAGAAAACAGACCGCTTACAAATTCAAGAGAAAAGCTCATGAAGATATATGAGGAACGATATCCTATGTATATAAAGGCAGCAGATATACATATAAAAGCTCATAGGAGTGCAAGTGAAACAGCAAATGAAATTATCAGGCTGATAAATAAATAAAGAGGAAATTATGAAAGCAATTATAAAGCCATCGATCGCTAAAGGGACTGTAAAGGCCCCTCCGTCAAAGAGCATAGCACACAGAATGCTCATATGTGCAGGCTTATCAACACAGGAAAGTATAATAAGAGGAATTGCACCGTCAAAGGATATCCTTGCAACGCTCGACTGCTTAAGTGCAATAGGTGCAAGTTACACATATGAAAATGACTGCGTAAAAATAAAGGGAAACAAGCTTAATGCAGAATCAAATACATACGATTTTAAGTGCCGTGAATGTGGAAGCACACTCAGATTTTTTATTCCGATAGCGCTTCTTACAGATCATAGGAGTGTTTTTTCGGGAAGCGAAACACTTATGAAAAGGCCATTGTCGGTATATGAGGATATTGCCGCAGAAAAGAGCTATTTATTTAAAAGAGATAAAGAGGGCATTGTCGTAAAAGGAAGTCTTACATCAGGTATATACAGGGTAAAAGGAAATATAAGCAGTCAGTTTATAAGCGGGCTTTTATTTGCACTTCCGCTTGTAAGCGGAGACAGCAAGATAGAATTGATACCGCCTGTAGAAAGCATATCCTATATAAACATGACACTTCAGGCGCTTAAGCTGTTTGGAATAGATGCCGGCTGGGAAAATGAAAATACTCTGTATATAAAGGGAAATCAGGAATATAAAGGCATAGACGGAGAGGTTGAAGGAGATTATTCAAATGCAGCATTTTTGGAGGCATTAAACCTTACAGGAGGAGAGGTAAAAATAACCGGACTTGATGAGGAAAGCCTTCAGGGAGATAAGGTCTATAGTGAATATTTCGGAAAGATAAAAAACGGAGATGCTATTCTTGATATAGCAAACTGTCCGGACTTGGGTCCTGTACTTTTTGCGGCAGCAGCACTTTTAGGAGGAGCAAAATTTATAGGAACGAGAAGGCTTCGTATAAAAGAAAGTGACAGAGCACAGGCTATGAAGGAGGAGCTTTCAAAATTCGGAATAGATGTAGATGTAGAAGAAAATTCCGTATATGTGCATGGCGGGAATGTCAAGGCTCCGACAGTTGAGCTCTATGGACACAATGATCACAGGATAGTTATGGCACTTAGCAACATCGCAGTAAAAACCGGAGCTGTTATAGAAGGAGCACAGGCAGTAGATAAGAGCTTTCCGGATTTCTTTGAAAAATTAAAGACACTTGGAATAGAGGTAGAAACAAATGGAATGGATAAGTGAAAGCAATATACTTATAGTCGGTCTCGGTCTTATGGGAGGAAGCTATGCTCAGGCATTAAAAAGACTCGGATTTCATGTAATGGCGATAGACAGCAGACAGTCAGCCATAGATTATGCGGTTGAAAATAATATAATAGACAGAGGATATTCTTATGTTGACGAAAAATGCGTAGGAGATGCAGATGCCATTATATTTGGACTATATCCTGGTGTATTTAAGGAATGGATAAATGAGAATCAGCATCTCATAAAAAAAGGAGCAATGCTTACAGATGTGACAGGTGTCAAATCATGCATTGTTTATGATATACAGGAGATGCTAAGGGATGACGTTGAATTTATCGCAGCACACCCTATGGCAGGACGTGAGGTTTACGGAGTTGAAAACAGCGATGACAGGATATTCAGAGATGCAAACTTCATTGTAACACCTACAGATAAGAATACAGAAAAAGCAGTTAAATGGTGCAAAAGCCTGGGAAGAATACTCGGATTCAGGAAAATATCAGTATTATCTCCCGAGGATCATGACAAAATGATAGGATTTTTGTCACAGCTTACGCACTGCATTGCCGTAGCTCTTATGACTTGTACAGATAACCATCATCTTGTTGATTACACGGGTGATTCCTTCAGAGATCTTACAAGGATAGCAAGGATAAATGAAAATATGTGGAGCGAGCTGTTTGTATTAAATAAGGACGTTCTTATAAGTGAAATGGATATATTTGCAAAGGAATTTGCAGAACTAAGACAAATGCTTGCATCAGATGATATAGAAGGCCTTAAGGAGAAAATGAGGCTTTCGACAAAGCGTCGTGCCTATTTTGATAAATAAAGGGGGAAATAAATAAAATGTCGATGATATTTGAAAAAAAACTTACGATTCCGCTTAAGACAAAGGAAATGTATCCTGTAACCGAGAAAATGAAGGAAACAGTCGAAAAAAGAGCTAAGGAAATACAGGATATATTCAGCGGAAAGGATGACAGGCTTATTCTTATTATAGGGCCATGCTCTGCAGACAGTGAGGATAGTGTTATAGACTATTCTATGCGCCTTAGAGAAATTCAGGAGAAGGTAAAGGATAAGATATTTATTATACCGAGAGTATATACAAATAAGCCGAGAACAACAGGAGACGGATACAAGGGACTTCTTCATCAGCCTGATCCTAACGGAAAGCCGGATATGTTCAAGGGCATAATAGCAACCAGAGAGATGCATATGAAGGTGTTGAAGGAAACTGAATTTTCAACCGCAGATGAAATGCTTTATCCTGATAACTACAGATACTTAGATGATCTTTTAGGATATGTTGCAGTAGGAGCAAGATCTGTTGAAAATCAGCAGCACAGACTTGTAGCAAGCGGTGTAAATTGTCCGGCGGGAATGAAAAACCCGACTGGAGGTGATCTTTCAGTAATGTTCAATGCTATCCATGCAGCTCAGAATAAGCATACATTTATCTGCAGAGGATGGGAGGTCCATTCAGAGGGTAACCCATATGCACATGCAATCCTCAGAGGATATACAAACAAGAGAGGCGTATCGAGCCCTAACTATCATTATGAGGATCTTATAAATGTAGCAGAGATGTATGAGGAGCAGAAGCTTGTAAATCCGGCAGTTATCATAGATACAAACCATGCAAATTCTGGGAAGAATCCTTTTGAACAGCCAAGAATAGTAGAAGAGGTTCTTAATAACTGCAAATATAACAGTAATATAAGAAAAATGGTCAAGGGATTTATGATAGAGAGCTATATCGAGGATGGAAGCCAGAAGCCCGGATGCTCAGATCATGTTTACGGAAAATCAATTACAGATGCATGTCTTGGATGGGAAAAATCTGAAAGACTCATTTATGATATTGCTGAAATGATATAAAAAATTTTTATAATAATACTGACCCCAAATTGTCAGAGCTTTGAGCTGACTTTTTGAGGTCAGTATTTTTGCTCCTTATTAATTTACACTTTTATTACAAATCTTTACAGAAGGTCGATATCTCATATATTTAAGCTTTGATAATCTTCATATGCGAGGTGTTATTTATATGAAGAAAAGAAGCGCAAGTATGGCGTTATTGATATTTGGGATCGCCTTTTTGATCGCAATTTTCACATTTAACTGGAACAGTATAAACAGTTATACAAAGTTTAATTCAGACTCTCTTCACTATATAAAAGGAAGAGTCATCAGCATAACCAGTGAAAGCCTTGAACAGGATTCTTCAGATCCGTCACTATATCTTGGTGAGCAGGAGATAGTCGTTGAACTGCTAGAAGGAGACATGAAGGGTCAGCAGGTAAATATTGACAACTATCTTTCACAGGTTCATAACATCAGAGTTTCCAATAATCAAAGAGTTATCGTATGTGCGGACACGCCGGAAAATGCGGCGCCTTATTATACGGTATTTAATTATGACAGAACGCTTCCGCTTTGCATGCTTATTGCATTCTTTGCTTTTGCAGTAATTATCGTAGGCAGGAAAAAAGGGATCAGGGCACTTTTAGGAGTTGCTTTTTCATTGATGACTGTAGTCGTATTTATGGCTCAGGCAATTTTTCATGGATTCGATCCGGTTGCTATTGCTATGCTGACAGTTTTGCTGTCAACAGGTGCTACGCTCCTTTTGCTTAACGGATTAAGCAGAAGAACGGCAGTCGGAGCTATTTCAACATTTGCCGGTGTATGTGTTACCGGAGTTATATTTTGCATTGCTGCCTGGAGCCTGCATTTATCAGGTTATAACAGCGATACGGCAGAGGAGCTTTTGCTTGTTAGAGATGCTACTGGGCTTTGTGTAAGGCCGCTGCTCCTTGCAGGAGTTTTGATCTCGGCTTTAGGAGCTGTAATGGATGTGGCTGTTTCGCTGGCCGCTGCATTGGAGGAACTGGTTCAGGTAAATCCGTCTTTAAGCAGGAGAGAACTTGTAAGATCAGGTCTGAATATAGGAAAAGACATGATCGGAACAATGAGCAATACACTTATACTTGCGTTTGCCGGAAGCGCACTAAATACAATGATCAGTCTTTTGGCATTTGGTTATCAGTTCAGTCAGTTATTTTCTTCTGATTATATGGCAATAGAGCTGACACAGGGACTGTGTGCAACGCTTGGAGTTGTGCTTACAGTGCCTATAGCAACGGCGGTATCCGCTTCACTGTTTATACGTCAATCGCGTAAAGGTCCTAAGGCCTTAAGCGTTGAAATAAATGATATATCAATTATCGAAAAGAAAGGTGAGACATGTAAAGATGAAATTAAGTAATGGTTTCAAAGCAACATTTACTAAGGCAGCATCATTGCTCATGGCAGTGACGATGGCAGCAGGACTCAGTCTGTCTTCGGTTGCTGCAGAAGATGATGGCAATACTACCGTAATAGACAAAACTACGGTATGGTCCTATTCGGATTCAGGTGTGGATCCGGCAGGTGATTCATCTGCAGAGGGCTATGACCGCACATCATGGACTAAAGCAGGATATGATACAAGTACTTGGAAAACAGGGACAGGTTCATTTGGTGCAAAACGTGGACAGATCAGTGATCTTGGCAGCGGATGTATTCCTAATACTCTTTTAACTCAGTATAAGGAAGACGGAAGCACAGATATAGAGGCATTTTTCTTCCGTACTACAGTGAATGTAGATGATGCTTCAGCTATAGCAAAAATTTCAGGAAGTGTGATTTATGACGATTCTGCTACGGTTTACATTAACGGAACAAAAATAGCAGGCTTTGATGATGGAAGCATAACAGAAAATATCCAGTATGGCGGTTCTAATGCAGGAGATCCTATAACAGGAGAAATTTCAGTTACAGAAGGAATCCAGGACATACTTGTAAACGGTGAAAATGTTATAGCTGTAGAAATCCATCAGGGACGTGAAAGCAGCTCAGATATATATTTTGATATGCCTTCACTTGTATTCTCTACACAGGCTGAGGAGCCTGATCCTGAGCCGGAAGCTGCAGAGATAGGAAGTGTTTCAATATCTATAGGCAGCAATGAAACTCAGAGAAATTTCACATGGTATGGAAATACAGAAGCACAGAGCACACTTCTTGTAGCAAAGGCTTCAGAGCTTGTTGACGGAGCTATGCCGGAGAGTGCTGCAAGCTATGAGGCAGATGTAACTGCAGCAAGCAATAAGGCAGGATATTACAGCTACAAAGCAACAGCAAGCAATCTTGAAAGCAATTGCACATATGCATATCAGATGGTTCTTAACGGTACCGCAACTGAGATCAAGACATTTAATACAGGAACAGGAAGCAGCTTTTCATTTGCATTTGCCGGTGACCCACAGATAGGTGCGAGCGGAAGCACAGTAAGTGATACAGACGGATGGGATAAGACTCTTAGTCTTATAAACAGCAGTCAGGAGCTTAGCGGAGTTGATTTCATGCTTTCAGCAGGAGATCAGGTTAACAGAGCAAATGATGAGAGCCAGTATGACGGATATCTGAACCACAGTACATTGGAAGACCTGCCTGTTGCAACAGTAGTAGGAAATCATGATTCATCTTCAGTTGCATATGATGAGCATTTCAATGTGCCAAATGAAAGCAGCTACGGAAAGACAGATGCAAGCGGTGATTATTATTTCGTTTACAACAATGTTCTTTTCATGGCATTGAACAGCAATAACCGTTCAACAGCTGAACATAAGGCATTTATGGAAGAGGCAATAGCAGCTACACAGGATCAGAACATTACCTGGAAGATCGTAACTTTCCACCATTCAATATATTCTGTTGCAAACCACGCTGCAGAGACAGATATACTTGAAAGAAGAGAGCAGCTTTCACCTGTATTTAAGGAATTAGATATAGATGTTGTTCTTATGGGACATGACCATGTATACTGCCGTACATATATGATGGATGGCACAACACCTATGACAGATGCATCAATTTATGATGATGAGAATTACAGCTCAATAACAAACCCTGAAGGAATCTTATATGTTACCGCAAACTCAGCTTCAGGATCAAAATTCTACAATATACAGACAAGCCTTGAATTCCCATATTCATATCTTATGAATCAGGAAAGAGTACCGAATATTTCACGTGTAGATGTTTCAGACGGACAGTTTACTATAACAACATATCGTACAAGCGATATGAGCGTAGTAGATACATTTACTATCTATCATAAGCAGTCATATGACATAACAGTTGATGAGTCTGAGCATGGAACAGCTTCAGCAGATGTAACAAATGCTTATGAAGGAGATACAGTTCAGCTTACTGCTACTCCTGATGAAGGATACAAGTTTGTTGGATGGACAGTTGTAAGCGGAAATGTAACTGTAGCTGAAGATAACAGCTTTGTAATGCCTGAGGGATCTGTAGAGATCAGGGCAGAATTTGAGCATATCCATACATACAGCACTCAGTGGACATATGATGATCAGAAACATTGGCATGAATGTACAGAAAATGACGGAGCAATAAGCGATGAAGCTGATCATACAATGACATGGGTTGTAGATAAAGAGGCTACAGCAACCGAAAACGGCACAAAGCATGAGGAGTGCAGCGTCTGCGGATACAAGACCAGCGAAAATACCGTTATTCCTGCTACAGGAAATAAGGATGACGATAAGAAAAAAGATGACGACAAAAAAGATAATACTAAAAACAACACAACAAACAATACAGCAAACAACACAACAAATAACTCAGCAAATAACTCAGCAAATAGTGCAAAGAGCGGCACAGGTACAACAGCATCAAATGCAAAGACAGGTGATAACAGTGCCATGGCATTGTGGTTTACACTTAGCATAGTATGCATAGGAGCAGCGATAGGAGTTATTGTTATAAGAAAAAAATATAGCAAATAATTAACCCAAAATTAACAAAAATAATGGGCTGCTGCATTAGCCAAAGCCCAATAAGGATGTTTTATACAGGAATGCGGTGTAACCCCACAATCAGGGTTGCACCGTTTTTCTTTTTCAATAAAACCTTTTGATAATAATATCTAAAAAAATCACTGATTGGAGGAAAAATTAGTGGTCTTTATACAATATAAATGATATTATGAGGGCACAAAGACAACTTATCTTAAGGCAGGAGGTGAGAGCATGGATAATAAGGCGATGTATAAGCTTAGCTATGGTCTTTTTGTTTTGACGACAAATGCCAACGGCCGGGACAACGGATGTATAACCAATACTGCCATTCAGGCGGCATCGGAACCGAACCAAGTGAGCATATGCGTCAATAAAGCAAATTTAACGCATGATATGGTAATGGAAAGCGGAAAGTTTAATGTTTCCGTACTTAGCCAGGAAGCTGATTTTGAGATTTTTAAAAGATTTGGTTTTCAATCCGGAAGAACCATAGATAAATTCGAGGGATTTCCGGATGTAAAGAGAGGAGAAAACGGAATTTATTATGTCACCAAAGGAACGAATGCGTTCATATCAGTGAATGTTGAAAAAACTCAGGATCTAGGCTCGCACACAATGTTTATAGGATCCATACGGGATATGGAGGTTCTGAGCAATATTCCATCTGCAACATACGAATATTATCAAAATAATATCAAGCCGAAGCCGAAGGCAGAGACGGCAGACAATGGAAAAACGGTATGGAGATGTCGGATATGCGGTTATGAATATGTAGGAGAAGAGCTTCCTGCGGATTTCGTATGTCCGATATGCAAGCATCCCGCATCGGATTTTGACAAGGTTGTTTTATAGAATAGGAGTGCAGAAACTGCGGTCATATCGTTATCGACAAAGAAGCACCGGATAATTCGAAAATTTGATACGACATGATAAATACCAGTGAAGAATAAAGGTGTTCGGAAAGGAGTAACCATATGGAATTTTACATTTGCGAACATTGCGGAAATTTAGTGGGGATGGTTCATAACTCAGGTGTACCGATGATGTGCTGCGGGCAAAAGATGACAAAACTCGAGCCTGGCACGACGGATGCGGCATTTGAAAAGCATGTTCCTGTATTTAAGGTTGACGGCAGCAAGGTATCCGTTCAGATCGGGGAGACTATTCACCCAATGGTTGAAAAGCATTTTATCCAATGGATAGCCATTGAGACGAAAAAAGGAGCGCAGAGAAAGGCGCTTAAGGCCGGAGATGAGCCAAAGGCGGAATTTGCGCTTACGGATGATGATGAGCTCATTGCAGTTTACGAATACTGCAATCTGCATGGATTATGGAAAGCACAGTAAGGTGCATGCAAATTTACACATTAAATCGATAACAGATTTAAATTAAAATGGGGCTGTCACTTAATGGCGACAGCCCCTTATATTATTTAACATAAACCGGCTCACGTTCGATGACGGTTTTATTATTTATCTCATCTATCAGCTGAGCTTTTTCTTCATCAGCTGACAGCTCATATTTAGTATCAGACTCATTGATTGAATTTAACTTTTCACTAAGCTTATTTATAAATTGATCGGCAAAAGATGATAAGCTGTCCTGATCTATTATATAGTCACCATCATCATCCTTTGTTATAAGAGAAGATATGCCTGACTTATCAAAGGAAAGAGTGCTTCCGTCAGGAAGATCATAAGTTATATCAAAGCTTATAAGTGAGTTCTTTTTTCTTGCTTCATTTATCAGAAATTTGTCATTTGAGGCAACACTCGGAAGTATCTGATATTTTTTTATGTCATTAAGAGAATATTCTTTTTTTGACATATCATTTAGTACATCATTTACAAAAGCATCAACATCATAAAGTGAACCCTTCTGTTCGGGAATTATCACAAACTGATCATATTTATAATCTACATATGCATCCTGCGGATCCTGCATATTTTGAAATATGCTAAGAGAATTTATTTTGTCGCTTAGCATATCCTTATCATATGAAATGTAATTTTTAAGTTTATAGCTATGAGCTTCAAAAATGCCCTCTATCCAATTTGTCTGGCACGATAGGATGCTTTCGAGCTCCTTTTCACCGGTGAATTCGTATGAAAAATCCGAGCCGTTAATAATCTCAGGAGAGGATTTTCCGGTATCAAAGCTAATAGAATAATTTTCTGTTGCCTTTGACAGCTGGGATTCGGCCTCGGAAAGAGTCATATTTGAAATATCAATATTATTTACGCTTGTATTTGGATAAAATTCTGAGCTGAACTTATTTGTAAAATAATGATTCAAGCATAAAAATACAATCAGCAGCAAAGCTGCTATCGCGCAAATAATGATTATCAGCTTTTTACGCTTAGACATTGTGATTATCTTCTTTCTTTGAATATATTATACGCAATTATAACAGATATAATGATGTGGTCAAAAGGTATTTTGAATACGCGCTATTTCCAAAATGTGATGGAGTATGTGTATTTGCTTTAGCACATAGATATTAATAATATGTTAGTTGTTTAAAAAATGTCAATTATGTATGCAACGCTAAATAAATTAATAGAAAACAGCTGACATGTGAGGTAAAATGAAGGAGACAAAACAAAGGAGTGAATACTATGGCAAGATGCTACGAAAGACTGAAAGAGAATATTTCTGATATGATATCTGAGGAGCAGGCAAAGCTCGGATACATGAAAGAAGCAATAAGATTATATTATCCGTTAAGTTCTCTTTGCAATATACTTGAAATTAAGACAGACATCGAAGGAATGCTAAAAGAGCTTAGCGGATTTTCTGCTTATATAGAGGATCAGTTAGGAGAAGTAGAGATAAGCCATATAAAGGATCGATTTTGCTTTTTCATGTCACCAAAGGCAGCAGAATATAT
This sequence comes from bacterium, assembly GCA_963660835.1. Taxonomy (GTDB): domain Bacteria; phylum Bacillota; class Clostridia; order Lachnospirales; family Lachnospiraceae; genus Alectryocaccobium. The sequence goes on along the minus strand of CAVLAA010000010.1, from coordinate 20,596 downwards.
TCATTTAAATAAAAAAGAAAGTGATTTTATTTATAAGCTGATAGAACTTATAGCATCTCATGATACAACAATGCATCAGATAGAGGAGCTTTTTAAGGCACAGGAGGATGAATGTATTATCGAAAATATAAATACAGAAGATTTTGATGTACTTATAAGATTTAAGGATTCAAAGGACAAATATTATTATTGCTTCAAGGATGAAGGAGGACATATTATTTATCACAGATTTTTGCCTGAAGATTATAATGACATGTTTAATCGAGTAGGCTGACTCCTGCTTGCCATGCAATACATGTTGAATAGAAAAAAAAGGTATTTGATCAAAGAAAATATCCATATCAAAGAAAATGTCAGAAGGAGGCGGGACGATGAAGGTTACTTATAATGAAGATGAAAATATTGTAAAAATGATAAAAAAAGGCCTTGAAGAAAAAGGCGGATACTGTCCCTGCAGACTCGAGAGGATTGAGGATAATAAATGCATATGCAAGGAGTTCAGAGACCAGATAAAGGATCCGGATTTTGAGGGCTACTGTCATTGCAGATTATATTATAAATCAAAGTAAAGGAAGGCTAGAATATGAATGAGGTAACACTTACAATTGAAAATTTCAATGATGAAGTTATGAAATCTGAAACACCGGTGCTTGTAGATTTTTGGGCTACATGGTGTGGACCATGCAGCATGATATCACCTATTGTTTCAGAGATTGCAGATGAAAATTTAGGAAAGCTGAAGGTAGGAAAAGTAAACGTAGATGAGCAGATGACACTCGCTATGAAATACGGAGTAAGCAGCATTCCTACGCTTTTGCTCTTTAAAAAAGGAAATGTAGAGGAAAGAATGATAGGAGCATGTTCAAAGGAAGAATTGGAAGCAATGATAAATCAGTGATGCCATGACAGAATATCACAACATAGAACCGGTATATGATAAGGATTCAAGGATACTTATACTTGGATCATTTCCATCGGTAAAATCAAGAGAGCAGCAATTTTTTTACGGACATAAAAGAAACAGATTTTGGAAGGTAATAGCTGATATCACAAATGAGGGTGAGCCACAGAGTATAGATGAAAAGAAGGCAATTCTTTTAAAAAATCATATAGCTCTTTGGGATGTGATCGAAAGCTGTGATATAGAAGGGTCGTCGGACTCGACAATAAAAGATGTAAAGCCAAATGACATCAGAATGATATTAGATGCAGCAGATATAAGAAAAATATACTGCAACGGCGCAAAGTCCTATGAGCTTTACAGAAGATATATAGAGAAGGAAATTAATATAAAAGCGATAAAGCTTCCGTCTACAAGTCCTGCTAATGCGGCATGGAGTCTTGAAAGGCTTGAGGAAGAATGGAAGCGGATTTTATAAATAGGAGGCATGAAGGTGGATTCCTGGAAGGAGCAATACAGTTCAAAGCTTGTAAGTGCCAATGAGGCAGTAAAGCATATCCCAAACGGAGCAAGAGTTTTTTTCGGACATGCAGCAAATGAACCGCCGGCACTTGTTGAAGCACTTACAGCAAATTATGAGCAATATAAGGATGTAGAGATAACACATTGGGTGCCGATGGGCAAATGTGATTATGTAAAGCCGGAAATGAAAGGACATTTTAAATACAACGGACTGTTTCTTGGCGGACCGACAAGAAAGATAGTTTTTGAAGGAGACGGTGATTATACTCCGTTTTTCTTTCATCAGGCTCCGAGATTTTTCCGGGACGGAACCTATCCGATAGATGTGGCACTTGTATCTGTTACACCGCCTGATGAAAATGGATATGTATCTCTTGGAGTCAGCGTCGGAGGAACAAAGCCGGCTGTTCAATGTGCGAAGCTTGCGATCGCTCAGGTAAATGATCAGATGCCTAGAACATACGGAGAAGCACTTATGCATGTCTCGGAATTTGATTACTTCGTTGAGGCTTCAATGCCTATCGTAGAATCAAAGGGCGGAGCAATAGGAGAGGTTGAAGAGGCAATCGGTAAAAATGTTGCCGAGCTTGTTGAGGACGGATCAACGCTTCAGCTTGGAATAGGAAATATTCCGGATGCCGTGCTCAGATTTTTGGGAGACAGGAAGGATCTTGGAATACATTCGGAGATGATCTCTGACGGAGTTGCAGAGCTTTATAAAAAGGGAGTCATAACAGGTGCAAATAAAACCCTTGATAAGGGGAAGATGGTGGTTGCCTTTTTGATGGGAAGCAAAAGCTTTTACGATGATTTTGTAAATGAAAATCCGGATATATGCATGAGAACTGTAGATTATGTAAACGATCCGGCAGTCATATGTCAAAATCCAAAAGTAGTATCAATTAACTCGTGTCTCCAGGTTGATTTCTGCGGACAGGTAAACTCTGAATCCATCGGACTTATGCAGTTTTCGGGCATAGGCGGTCAGCTTGACTATGTAAGAGGTGCTTCAATGTGCCCTGATGGAAAGTCAATAATGGCTATGCCGTCAACAGCTAAGCACGGAGAAGTATCGAGGATAGTGCCTGTTTTTGAGGCAGGAACAACAGTAACAACAACACGTACAGATGTGCAGTATGTTGTTACAGAGTACGGTGCGGTAAACCTAAGAGGAAAGAGCTTAAGGCAAAGAGCCGCAATGCTCATTGAGATAGCACATCCGAAGTTCAGAGATGAGCTATGGAGAGAGTTTTACAAAAGATTCGGAAAGAAGGAGCTGTAATGAGCACAAGGAATATAGAAAAAATCGGCGATCATATTTTAGAAAAGGTCCTGCTTAGAGTAGAGGATCATATAGGAATAATAACTCTCCACAATCCGCCTGTAAATGCGGCAAGCGGACAGGTGCAGGAGGAAATCCTTCTCATATGTGATCATATAAATAATGATGATGATATATGGGTCGCAATAATGCATTCCGATCAGAAGACGTTTTGTGTAGGTGTAGATATAAACAGATTTTACCAGAGCATATTGGACAAGGATGTTACAAATGTCCAGGAGGTTTATTATGATGGGGCACAGGCACTTTATGATCTGAGAGTACCGCTTATATGTGCTGTTCACGGACATTGCCTTGGCGGAGGACTTTGCTATCCTGCAGGTGCTGATATCTCGATAGCTGTAAAGGGAACTCTTTTCGGATCTCCTGAGGCAAAGCTGAGTGTTGTAGGAGGCTGCGGACATCTTTCGAGGATAATACCGCCGCAGATCCAAAGAGATATGTGTTATTGTGGAACATTTATAACAGCAGAGGAGCTGCATGATAAATACGGCGGAGTTACGATGGTAGTAGATACGCTTGATGAGCTGATGCCTGCAGCAATGGATAAAGCAAAAGAGATCTGTAAGAGAGGACCATTGGTCCTTAGGTATCTGAAGGCCTGCATGAATGAGCAGGAGGATTTCCAGATGCACAGAAAAAATGAGCTTGAAGTCACATATACAAGATATATGGCAAGACATGCCGACTTCAAGGAAGGTGTATCCGCATTTCTTGAAAAGCGCGAGCCGCAGTATAAGGGAGAATGAGAAATGAAAGAGTTTAAGACATATACAAATATAGCATTTGCAGATTCATTTGCTGATTTTATAGAAACTGAAAAAATAGGCGATGGTGATTTTGTTCTTACAAATGAATTTTTGTATGATAAATATATAGCACCGCTTAATCTCTCCTGTGGAACTGCATTTCTTGAAAAATATGCAGCAGGTGAGCCGTCGACAGACATGGTTGATGCGATAAGAAGAGATCTCCCTTCCGGAATAAAGAGAATGATAGCGATAGGCGGAGGAGCCGTTATGGATACCGCAAAGATGCTTTCACTCAAAACATCAAAAGGAACAACAGAGTCGCTCTTTGATCTTAGTAAGTATGCCGAAAAGCCTACGAGAAGCTTTGATGTATATGCAGTGCCCACGACCTGCGGAACAGGAAGCGAGGTTACAAATGCATGTGCTGTAGAGCTGGTTTCTCTTCATACAAAAAGAGGTCTTAATAATGATCTTCTTTTCCCTAAGAAATCATTTATAATTCCTGAGCTTATATATGGACTTCCATACAAATTTTTTGCTACATCATCCATAGATGCGCTGATCCATGCAGCTGAATCCTATCTTTCACCAAAGGCAACACCGGTTTCAGAGCTGTTTTCGGTTCAGGCAATAAAAATGATAATGGAAGGCTATATCTATATAGTAGAAAACGGTCTTGATAAGTGGACAGATAAGGCAGCAGATTTTATGACTGCGGCTACATTTGCCGGACTTGCTTTCTGCTCTGCCGGCTGTGCAGCTGTTCATGCACTCAGCTATCCGTTGGGAGGAAAATATCATATCCCGCACGGAGAATCAAATCAGCTTGTATTTGCTGCTACTTTTAGAAAATATAAGGAAAAGCAGCCGGTAGGAAAACTCAATAAATTTGAGGCTATACTTGCAGATACTTTAAAGGTGTCTGAGGCTGAGGCTCTTGATAAGGCTTTTGAGCTGTTTGATAAGGTTCAGCCAAGAAAGCCATTGAGAGAATTCGGAGTTAAGGAAGAAGAGCTTAGAGAGTTTGCCATCGGAGTTATAGAAGGACAGCAGAGACTGCTGTCAAACAGCTATGTCCAGCTTACAGAGGATGAAATGGTAGAGATATATGAAAATGTATATTAAATAGTAACAGAGCTGCTGCATTAGGATAATGTGGCAGTTCTTTTTTTTTATGCAGTAAGCATTCATGCAGAAACTGTGTTTGCACAAGCTTTTATATGAACCTTGTAACCACTATATTCGTATAAAAAAAGGTTAAGATATAAAGTGTTTATGAATTGTGCAAATGCAAACAATTGCTCAATCCGATAATATATGCTTTAAATCACTGTTATAATTTTTGGGTGGAGTATATAATTTAACCAGATCAACATTATATGTTTAAGGATGGAAGGGAAAAAGACTATGAAGAATCCAAAACGTTTACGTTTGGCCTGCATAGCCATGGCTGCGGTTATGGCTTTGAGTGCAGCACCGGCTATGACCTATGCAGATATAGCATCAGACAGCGAGGCACAGATAAGTGCACAGGCAGATGAAGATGAAAGCACAGAGACAAGTACCTCTTCAGAAGAAGTGAACTCTGACAGCAATGAAGGATCAAAAGAAACTTCAAGCGAAACATCTTCTGATTCTGATGAAAAAGAGACCAATACCTCAAGCAAAAGTACAGAGACTGATAATGATTCGGTAAGCAAAGCTGAAAGCTATGCAAGATCAGAGGCCGAGGATGAAACAACAAAGGATAGCTCTTCGGACGAGGAAGAGGAGTCAGACAAAGGCTGGGATTCTGCAGTTGTTGTAGCTGAAGGTGATGAGGATACAGGCGATGCAAAGGTTATAGATGCGACAAAAACGGATTCTGACGAGATAGTTAAGAAGCTTACAGAGACAAATCCTACATCTGAATATAAAAAAGATGAAGAGTCCGGAAGCAACCCTCTCAATTTGAAAAAAAATCAGGAAACAATAGCGGTTGTTCAAAACGAGCTTTTGCTCTTTCAGAATTTAGGAGGTCAAAACAGCTCTATAGTTCTGGATAATTACCTGAATCAGAGTGCACCTATTGCCAATTATGATTATCAGGGAGAGCTTAGCTTTGAAAATGTCATAAAAACAAGTAATCGCAGCTATTCAAATAATTTTGAAAAAGCATGGGATTATAATGAAGAGAATGATATTAATCAATATTCGGCTGTAAAAGCGATAGCCTGTGATCCTTTTGGAACAGGACGAGACAGCTGTGTGGCTTATGTCGGACTCAAGTGCACAGGTAAAAATCATGCAGACGTTATGACTTGGCTTTATGATTACAAAAACGGCATGTGCTCTGAGGTTATAAATCTTGCGACCCTTTATTGGGAAGAAATAGATGAAAAGCTGACGATAGCTCAAATGGAAAATTTCATGGCTGTTACAGCAGGAAATTATTACGGCAATATAAATGAAGCAGATGGCTACGGCTTTGCTACAGACAGTGTTGTGGTTTATGCCCCGAGTGCAGGATGGGATAAGAAGGCAAACGGACTAGTTGAGCTTCAGTGGGCTCAGGATCCGAGTACTTATCAGATCACTCTTAAAAGTAAATCGGATTTTAATACAACACTTCTGCATCAGGGCTATGGCTACGGAGATAATACCTGGGCATATAACGGAAATCCTGAGGATAAGCTTGCCTGTGATCTTGCAACAGGAGATTTTAATACAGATGGCATAGAGGATCTGGCAGTACTTTCATATGTAGGAGACGTAAAGACTAAGACCTATGGAGACGGTACGCTGTATATTCCGTATCTTTCTGTTTCAATGGGAAGTTCAGATAAGAAGATATTGGAAAATAAAACAAGCGGACAGTATTTCGAACAGTACAGCAGGCATGAGAATGGAGCATATCTCTGGGATACTGTAAGAAGCCCCGGAATATCCGTAGGTGATGCAGATGGTGACGGTGTACAGGAGATAGCATTAGCCGGAATCAAGGTTACACAGGGTACTTCAGGGATGGAACCGAATTCCGGACTTTATAAAAGTGATCTGTGGTATAACGGAAAGCAGCAGGACAAAATGCTCGTCGGCATATATAAGGTATATGAAGGAAATCTGCAGGTTGCAAGTCTGTCAATAGATGTAGAGACAAATAATTGGAAAAGTACAGGAGTGCATGTCAGTGATTCGCTCCTTGAAAGAACAGGAATATCATTTGTTGCCCTAAACGGACAGCATAACCAGGAGCAACTGTTTATTGACGGAAGCATCTACGAATTCCAGAGCGGAAGCTGCATTATCAATAATAAGCCGATAAAGACAGCCGAATACTTCAATAATTCCGACAAAGGAGCAGGAGGATCAAGCATTACAAATACATATATCCAATCGGTTACTGTCGGTAATTTTGACAACAATTATGCAGGACGAGAGCAGGTTATATTTGTAATAGGCCTTAAAGCTTCAGGAGCACATCAGGATGCACTTGCAGTCCTTTCTTACGGCGGCATATACAATAATGACAAAACTACTGATGGAGAGATAAAGACTCAGAATTTCCAAAACTTTACCGGAATTTATGATAATGCTTATGACAGCAGAGAATGCTATCTGAACCATTGTGAAAAGAGTAATATCAAGGACAAGTTCAGCTGCGTAGTAGTTGCACTCGACATGGATGATGACGGACTCAAAGTCAAATACAGCAATATGGAGTATGTTGAGTCAGATGCAGAGGTGCAGGCTGTCATTCAGGCAGCACCTACATTCGGAGGACTTAAGCAATATGAAGGAGCGGATGCTACAAGCTACAAGGTAGTAGGAAACTATACTTATGAAACGAACAGCAGTTATACGGGCAAGATAGATTTTGGAGGAATAATAGGAATAAGTGCGGATTCGCCTATAGTCAAATGGGATCTGCGAGTTAAGATAGGCGGAGGATATTCATTTGTAAATGGAAAAAGCGAATCTGAAACACAGACATATACGGCTTCATTTACAGCGACAAATCAAAATCTGGTAGTGCTTAGACGAAATCCGTTTTATCGATATACCTATCAATATGAAGATGCAAATGGCGAAAAATCGATGATAACCTATGATGTTGGCAAGTCGCCGTATTATGTACAGCTCTCTGTTGAAGAATACAACAGCATGGTAGATACATATAATGCTGTAATAGCTAAAAAAGCTACAGATAAATATTCACCGCTGTATCTTGACAAGATCACGGAGTCATATCTTAACGGAAATTATGGCAATCCATGGAAATATCAAAATAAGCTTGGCGGAGAAAATGTAAAAAATGATTACTATATTACTCAAAGCGAAGGCTCAAAAGGAGCATTTTCAGAGGAGCCGGGATGGGTACAGCTTGGATATGCTTCGGGAGCAACAGAAGTATCATTGACAGATACAAAGCTTAACAAGAGCTTTTCATCAAAGTCAACAAGCATAAGTATATCTGTAGAAAATACGTTTTCATTTAAAATAGTGGGTGCAAGCGGACCTGTTGTCGGTGCATATGTCTCATCCTGCGGAACCAATACGAGCGGTTCATCTACAACGACAGGAACAGGAACCGGCATATCAACAAAGGTAGGTAATATTGATAAGGGTGCGATACTACGAGCCAAGGCTGCAAGTGCGGAAACAATAGATGTATATTCATTCAAATGGTCATTTGCGGGTGGTGAAATAAAGATAGGACATAGGGATAAGGCTCAAGAAGGTCAGGATAAGGAAAGCTATGTTCCGCTTCTTCATCATGTTGTGACAGATCTTACAGCACCTGTTGCACCTGTGAAGCTAAATAAACTTAAAATTACAGGAGAAAAAAATGATAAGCTGAAGCTTACATGGACAACTCCTGTTGATGACGGAAGCGGAAGGAAATTTTATGATGCAGCAGAGCTTGATTATACAATATATCAGCGCAATGCTTCAGAGGATGATACATGGGAGGCAGTAGCAAAGAAGCTTAAGGTTGCGGACTGTGAAGCAACAGCAAATAAGGATGAAAGCGGCAATGTAGTCAGCTATACACTCAGCTATGAGATCGAGCCGCAGATAGATACATCAGACGGAAATATATATCAGTATGCGGTAAGATGCAGTGTTATAGGTGATGAAACGCTTACAGAGAGTGTCAATTCAAATTATAAAACGATCGCCTTTACAAATACGCAAAAGGGTGATTCGGCATATCTGCACATTAAGTATTCAAATGATGGAGGAAAAACCTTTACAGGAAATAGCGGCGACGATGGCGGCAGCTGGATAGGTACATATTCAGATGCTAATAAGGAAGCTTCAGGTAATGTTGCTGATTACAAATGGGTACAGATAAAGGGAGATACCGGAGAGCAAGGCGAGAAGGGCGACAAAGGAGATACTGGAGAACAAGGCGAAAAAGGTGACAAAGGAGATACCGGAGAGCAAGGCGAAAAAGGTGATACAGGAGAGACAGGAGAGACAGGAGCCACAGGAGCGACAGGAGCAACGGGAGCCACAGGAGCGACAGGAGCAACGGGAGCAACGGGAGCCACGGGAGCGACAGGAGCAACGGGAGCAACGGGTGCCACAGGTGCAACAGGTGAAAAGGGCGACGAAGGTGCTGCCGGACGAGGCATTGTTTCTACAAAGATTAATGATGAAGGACATCTTATTGTAACCTACAGCGATGATACTACAGAGGATGCCGGACTTGTAAGAGATGCAGATACGACAAAAACCGGACGCGATCCACTCATTTATGTGGCTCTTGCAATCGCGGCAGCAGCACTTGCCATGTGTATCATACTTTTCATATTGCTGATGCGTTCAAGGAAAAGAATGTTAGATTTTAAAGACGAGAAATAAGCTTTTGAAAAATAAAGTGAAAATACAAGAAAGGGAGTTCTCAATATGATGAGAACTCCCTATATTGTGAAATATATATAGTTGTATTAGAACCCAAGCGAATCAAGGCTGTCGATGAGATCTTCAAGATCATCGATATCACCGTATATTTTCCAGTCATTTCCCTCTTTTATATAAGTAAGAGACATATCTGAGGTTGTATCATAGCTTTGTCCCAAAATGGAAGCAGATACAACGATCTCTATCGAGACATCACAGTAGTCATTGCCGTTGTCTGTGCGATATTCATAGTTTGTAGGATTTAATTTGAAGCTTACATCTGCACCGAGTGCTTTTGGAATTGATGAAAGATCATAATCCATAGAATCGGAATATTCAGAGAAAGCTTCCTTTGTGTTTGAATCGAAGCAGTCTGCGATCTTAGAGACATTGAGGTCGTTGAAGGCGCTTTCTAATTGGGATATAGCCTTTTCTGGGGTGCTGCCAATTTTATGTCCGCCTCCAAATAAAGTGAAGAGAATGATGACAACCGCTATAGCAACAACACCTGCGACAGCTCCAAAGATGACAGCCTTCTTCTTGTCTATAACTTCAGGTTCAGCCTTAGTCTTATGGCTGAAGTTTGAACTTTCAAATAGAGGTTGTGTATCAGCAGGCTGTGAATTGTATACAGGCTCGGTTTTATTTGTAAATTGATCATGTTCTGTCGTCTGCTGTGTCTGATTTTGTGAAACACTGTGGTCTGCAGCCTCGGATTTAATTTCGGTAGGCGCTCCGCAGGAAGTACAAAATGCTGCATCATCAGGCAGTTTAGTTCCGCATTTTCCGCAATACATAAAGTCTCCTTTTAGGTGATAAAAAATATGATACCGGTGTCTAAGTGCCAAACATCCTTTTATAAGCAAGCTTTAGTTGGATATTTAACCTTATACACAGGTATCATACTATACAAAGACTGCAGCGGTCAAAAGATATTTGAGTTTTAGATTAGAATCCTAAACCAGGTTTATTGCCCTGTAGGCCTTGCGGCGGAATATGAAATAAGCAACCATCATTATCGAGCCTGTCAAAAGCCATGAGACAATGTAAAGTATCATTATAGTTTCATAGGTCGGGCTCATCAGGAAGATCACATTCATCCAAAATACCCTGAATACAACAGTACCTATTATTGTTATGAGAGCCGGAAGAAGAGAGTTTCCAAGTCCTCTTATCGAACCGGCGGCTATTTCATAAAGTGCAGTAAGAGCCTCAAAGGCTGTTATAAGCATAAGCCTTGAAATAGCATACTTGATAACCTCAGGATCAGAGGTATAAAACAGAACAAAGTAATTTCTGAAAATGACAATAAGAGAGCTTACAAGGGCAGTAAATCCCATTGACTCTATCATTCCGATCACGTAGGTTCTGTTGCAGCGTTTTTTATTTCCGGCACCATAGTTCTGACTTGTAAATGTCACTACAGCCTGTGCAAATGAGTTGACGATATAATATGTGAAATATTCAAAGTTAAGTCCTGCAGAGGAACCGGCTACGGCATCGGAGCCAAACGAGTTGATACCGCTTTGCACGATTATATTTGATACGGAAAAAAGTCCTGACTGAAGAGCAGCAGGTGCGCCTATCTTAAGTATAGATATAAGGGAGTTCTTATCAAACCTAAGAGATTTTGGATGGAATCTAAAGGGTTCATCCTCATTTAATAAAATACGCAGTATAACAAATGAGCTGAAGGCATTTGAGATAAGCGTAGCGAAGCCGACACCTGCAACACCCATTTTAAATACAATAACAAAAAACAGATTAAGGCATACGTTTATTATCCCGGCAGCGATAAGTATGAACAGAGGACGCCTTGTGTCGCCTATACTCCTTAAAATAGCTGCACCAAAGTTGTAGAACATGACAAATGGCAGACAAAAGCAATATATATGCAGATACAATGCAGCCTGATCCAAAACATCGGCAGGGGTTGATATAAGCGTAAGCAAAGGTCTTGATAATATAAGACCCAGTATCATCATGAGAAGTCCGCAGAAAATAGACAGGCTTATCGCAGTATGGATAACGGTTGAAATACGTTTGGTATTTCGTTCACCGACGAGCCTTGCTATTATGACATTTGAACCAAGTGCAAGACCTGATAATATACTTACAAAAAGGCTGACAATAGGAGCGTTTGCCCCGACTGCGGCAAGGGCATTGCTTCCGGCAAAGTTGCCGGCGACAGCCACATCGGCAGAGTTAAAAAGCTGCTCGAGTATTGTGCTTGCTGCAAGCGGCAGAGCAAAAACGATCATGCTTTTTGCAAGAGAGCCGTTCAGCATATCTATTTGGTGTGATTTTTTCTTGATCTTCATCTGTTCCATTTGTTTAAACCACTATCAACAGGGTCAAAATACCTGTTGCCCCAACATTAAAAAATATATAAACATCATTGCGACATTGTATTATATCACTACATAAAAAAATTAAAAGCTATATTTTGTAAAAATCAGAGAAAGCATGAAGGAATGTTACATGAAGGCTTATTGCACAAAAAAGCAGCTGCCAAACGGCAGCTGCTTTAAAGTAAAAAGTATATAATTATTCGATAACCTGCTTCTGGAAATCATGAAGAGTCTTAACTGATTTCTCCATAGCTTCCTTTTCTTCGTCAGTCATACGGATATCGAGACTCATCTTGATTCCGTCTGCATTTACGATACATGGAAGAGAGATAGCTGTTCCTGCCCATGTGCCATATTCTTTTCCGAGAACGTGTGCACAAGGAAGAACTGCATTTTCATCGTTGAGGATGTTTTCAACGATAGTAGCAGAAGCCATTGCGATTCCAAGGAATGTAGCTCCTTTACGTTTGATGATATCTGCACCGCCTTCACGTGTTTTCTTTGAGATATCCTCTTTGTCAATTGTCTTTCCGGTCTGCTTGAGATAATCCTCAAGAGGAATGCCTGCGATATTTACAGTGCTCCACATAGGAACCTGAGAATCACCGTGCTCACCTAAGATATATGCATTTACATCTGTGATATTTACATCAAGAGCGTTTGCAATGAAGTAACGGAAACGAGCTGTATCAAGAGAAGTACCGCTTCCGATAACTCTGTTTGCAGGAAGTCCTGATTCGTTCTGAACAACTGCTGTAATGATATCGGCAGGGTTAGAAACTACAAGGATCATAGGGTTGTCAGCATGCTTCATGATCTCCTGAGTAATGCTCTTAACGATAGAAACATTTACTTTAGCAAGCTCAAGACGAGTCTGTCCCGGCTTTCTTGCGATTCCGGCTGTAATAACGATAAGACGTGCATCAGCACACTCTTCGTATCCGCCGTTACGGATTGAGATCTGCTCATAGAAGCTTGTTCCCTGTCCAAGATCGAGAGCATCACCTTCAGCTCTTGCCTCATTAAGATCGATAAGGACGATGTCATTTGCAATCTTTCTAGTCATCATAGCGAATGCAATTGACTCGCCAACATTTCCGGCTCCGACAATAACTACCTTATTCTTACGTGCTTTCATTTTGTTACCTATCCTTCCTAATATTATATAAAAATCTTACTAAAAATTTATATATTTTCAGTAATTAACCTCTAACATGTATAGAATATAACATATTTGAAGGTACTACAAATAACAAAATGAAATGGATGATATGCTACATATTCACTAAAATGACTAAAATAGGCGATTTTGAATAATTTCAAAACACATCCTTCATATCAAGGCTCCTGAAGCACCAAAAGAAGCTTTGGAACGAGCTGTTTTTTTCTCGAAACGACACCCGGAAGTATACAACTTTCATCGCCTGCATTGACCTTAAATGCTTCTTCTACAAGATGTCTGCTGCCATTTCCGCAGTATAAAAGCTCTGTCTGCTCCGAAATTATATTTGTCAGCATAAAAAATACCTGTGCAACACCGTTTCGTCCACATTCATTGCGCATAAATGCCAGCATTTTGCTCTTGAGCCTGTCAAGCTCTCCAGGTACGAGTGATGAGATCTGTCCTACACCGAATGAGCTGTCGCCGACACTGAATTTCTTGAAATCCTGATAAAATATCTCCTCCGGGGATTTGTTCTTGAGATCACTTCCGGCACTGAACATTTCGGTTGCAAACTTTTCGATGTCGATGCCTGCAATAAGAGCAAGTGCTCCGGCAGCCATCTTGTCGATGATAGTACATGTAGGAGAACGGAACATGAGAGTATCGGATATTATCGCTGCACACAACAGACCGGCTATATTCGGCGGTATCTCGATGCGCTCCTCCTGATAGATCTTGTAAAGTATCGTTGCAGTGCAGCCTACCGGCTCATTGCGAAAGAGGATAGGATTTACAGTCTGTACATCACCTAAGCGGTGATGGTCTATGATCTCAAGGATGTCGGCATTTCCTATATTGTCTACAGCCTGATCGAGGTCATTGTGATCTACCAATATAACCTGCTTTTTTGTAATTCCAAGGAAATTACGACGTGATATCGTTCCTATACATTTTCCTTTTGGGTCGATAACAGGGAAGGCGCGGTGCTTGTGCTTAACCATGCGCTCTCTGATATTGTCTGTATAATCCTCGCTGTTAAAGCAGATTATGTTTGAACGTCTCATCATATATTTGAGAGGAATGCTCTGGATGATCTGCCTTGAAACGGAATATGTATCCTGAGAGGTTGTAATGATAACACAGCCATTCTGCTCAGCTGCTTTCTGGATGTCATCTGTAAGCTCTATATCAAGAGTAAGGATAAGACAGCTTGCACCGTAATTGATGGCATCGATGCATGGCTTTGAATATCCTGCCATGATCACAAGATCGCCCTTTTCTATATGCTGTGAGAGAGCCTCCGAATCGCCGGCACCTACAAGAACCTTTCCGGATTTGAAGCATTCTGTAGGATTGCCTACTTCAAGGACACCGTCCAAGGTCTCTGCGATTGCGGCATATGTAGGAGCTGCCTGCGCAAGCATGCGGCTGTCAAGTGCACTTTCCATGTAGGTTTTTGCTACGTCACCCATTGTTATAACGCCGTCAAGTGAGCCGTCTGCTTTTCTGACAGGGAGTGTAACAAGAGAGTAGTCAGCCATTATGCTCCATGCTCTTTGAAGTGTGCATCTGTTGTCTACATGAGGACTGGTCCTTATAGCCATATCCTTAACCTGTGTTCCGACATCGTCTATATAAGGCGGCTTTCTGAAGCCGAATTTTTTGAGAACATATGCGGTTTCTCCGCTTATCTGGCCGGCACGTCTTGCGGTATAGTGCCTTGTTCTGTCCAGTTTGTTTTTCAGGTCCGCTAAGGCTATCGCCGAGCAGATAGAATCTGTGTCGGGATTCTTATGACCTATGATGTAAACATCTGTATTTGTTGTATTTGACATAGATTGTCTCCATATATAAAAATTAGATTCTTTTGTATTGTATCATGCTATATAAATATGTCAATTGGATTCAGGAACAGTTTTCAAAACGCGCAAAATAGCGAATATTGTGACTATCAAAACAATAGAATCCATGCCGCAGGAGGAAAAATCCATGATGATAATGTCATAGATTATCCAAAGAACAAGGTTAATGAGAATGTTTATTTTGATAAGCAGTTCATTGTGAAAGAAGCAGGCCCCGAACGTATAAAGCATCGTTGCAGCTACGGCTATCCAGCCGACAGCACCGCGGTTGTTTATGAAAATTCCGATAAATACAAGAATGACAAGCATAATGATAAGGATTTTTTTTGTAAGCTTATCATAAGCGCTCAGCATATTTCTTACGGCACACAAAAGAAGTGAGGCAATGCCGGACCATGAACTAAAAAATACAGATGCTACAGACAGCAAAGTACATTCAACTGCCTGATATATGTATACACGCTTTATATCGCGGCTCCATGAGGCAAGAGCCATAAATAGTGCAGCAATAAAAGAAATAATATTTCCTATAATAATAAACAGCATAAAATTACCTATTTGAAAAAGGTCTGCCGTATATGCGGCAGACCTAATGGATATTGAAGATTAACCTATTTTAGAAATAAGATTTATCATTTCGATAGCAGAAAGTGCACAGTCATATCCTTTATTTCCAGCCTTGCTTCCGGCACGTGCAATAGCCTGCTCGATATTTTCTGTTGTTATGATTCCGAAAAGGATCGGTACGCCTGTTGAAAGAGTAACCTGTGCAACACCCTTTGCAGCTTCATTGCATACAAGCTCATAGTGAGATGTATCACCTCTTATAACTGCTCCGACACAGATAACAGCATCATATTTGCCGGTTTGTGCCATTTTCTGAGCGATGAGAGGAAGCTCAAATGCTCCCGGAACCCAGGCAGCTGTGATATTTTCTTCATCAACACCATGACGCACAAGACCATCAACAGCTCCGCCTAAGAGCTTATTTACTATGATCTCATTGAACCTTGAAGCAACGATAGCAACCTTCATCCCTTCAGGTGCGACAACTTTTCCTTCTAATAAATTAATGTTGTTCATTTTTATATCCTCCTGATAGTGGTTTTATTTTAATTATTAAAGAATATCTGTATCAGACTTTTATCTGTGTAAAGATATGGCCCATTTTATCCTGCTTTGTCTTCATATAGAATGAATCGTATTTCTGAGGTTCGATCTCAATAGGAACACGCTCCTTGATCTCAAGGCCGAAGCCCTTTAATCCGTATACTTTATCCGGGTTGTTGGTTAAAAGTCTGAGAGACTTAACTCCGAGATCTCTTAGGATCTGAGCGCCAACCCAGTATTCACGAAGATCAGGTGCAAATCCAAGCTTGATATTGGCTTCTACTGTATCGAAGCCCTGCTCCTGAAGCTCATATGCCTTAAGCTTGTTGATCAGACCGATTCCTCTGCCTTCCTGACGCATATAGAGGATGATTCCTCTTCCTTCGGCATCTACCTGACGCATTGCTCTTTGAAGCTGAAGTCCGCAGTCACATCTGAGTGAACCGAAAACATCGCCTGTAAGACATTCTGAGTGAACACGGCACAAGACATCTTCTCCGTCACCGATATCGCCCTTTACAAGAGCTACATGATGCTCGCCGGTTATGTCATTTACATAGCCGTAGATCTTGAAATCACCATAAGCTGTAGGAAGCTTGGCACAAGCCTTCTTTGAAACATAGGTTTCATGAGTTACAAGATATTCCTGGAGCTGCTTGATAGTGATAAATTTGAGGTTATATTTGTGAGCGAGTTCCATTATCTCAGGAGAACGCATCATTGTTCCGTCATCCTTCATGATCTCACAGCAGACACCTGCAGGCTTGAGACCTGCGAGTCTTAAAAGATCAACAGTTGCCTCTGTATGTCCGCTTCTTGTAAGGACACCGCCCTTTCTTGCGATAAGAGGGAATACATGTCCCGGACGTCTGAAGTCAGAAGGCTTTGAGCCTTCCTCGGCGAGCTTCTGCATTGTATATCCTCTTTCAGCTGCAGAGATACCTGTTGTAGTATCGATATGATCAACAGATACGGTAAAGGCTGTAGAGTGGTTGTCTGTGTTTTCAGAAACCATCGGAGGAAGTGAAAGCTCTGCGGCAAGCTCAGCTGTCATAGGTGTGCAGATAAGCCCCTTGGCATGAGTAGCCATAAAATTCATATTTTCCTGTGTTGCAAATTCTGCCGCACAGATCATATCGCCTTCGTTTTCTCTGTCGGGATCGTCTGTTGCAAGAATGATCTTGCCGGCCTTAAGATCCTCAAGTGCCTCTTCTACTGTGTTGTATCTTGGTTCCATTTTATCAAATCCTTTCCTGATTAAAATCCGTTTTCACGGAGCATATCCATAGTTAAATGTGAACTGTTTTTTGAAGTATTATCATAGGGCTGTATAAGCTTTTCGACATATTTGCCGATAACGTCTGTTTCAAGATTTACAATATTTCCTTCATGACGATAAGGAAGAACTGTCATATCACAGGTATGTGGGATAACAGAAACCTTAAAGCAGGAATCATCGACATATGCTACAGTAAGGCTTATCCCATCTATCGCTATAGAGCCCTTTTCAACAATATAATGAAGTATGTCTGATGGAGCAGATATCGTATACCAGACAGCATTTTCTTCTTTTGCTACAGAGGTGACTTTTCCTGTTCCGTCAATGTGACCTGCAACTATATGTCCTCCAAATCGACCGTCGGCAGCCATTGCACGTTCAAGGTTGACCTTGTCATTGGTCTTGGACTGGCCGAGACTGCTTCGTCTGATCGTCTCCGCCATGACATCTGCTGTAAATGTATCATCGGTCATTGAAACTACAGTAAGGCATATCCCGTTTACTGCGATGCTGTCTCCGATATTTGTATTTTCGAGAACTTTTTTGGCGTTGATGCAGATCTTTCCGCTGTTTCCGGCCATCGAAAGCGAACGTATAGAGCCGAGCTCTTCTACTATTCCGGTAAACATATCATGAGTCTCCTTTCACCTTATATTTTATAAGTATATCTTTATCTATATGCTCCATTTCAAGGAAATCAAGCATAAAGGCATCTGACGGATGCTCAACGCCGACACCTTCAACAGGGGTCTTGCTTTTGCTTCCGCCGAACAGCTTTGGTGCAACAAATGCAAAGACTTCGTTTACTATGCCGCTTTCAAGTGCATTGTAGGCAAGAGTTCCGCCTCCTTCAAGAAGGATGCTGTTGATGCCTGCTTCTCCAAGCTTTTTCATAAGAAGCTTGAGGTCAACCTTTTTGTCTTGACCCGGAACGGATAAAACAGTTATCCCTAAGGTTTCAAGAGCTGCTCTCTTATCTGACAGAGATTTATTTTCCTTGAAATCTTCGTCAGCATATGCGCATGCAGCTATTGTTTTATAAGTATGGGCTGTCTTAGCTATGTTGCAGTCAAGAGGAAGCCTAAGAGAGCTGTCACAGATTATGCGTACAGGACTTCGTTTGTTTTGGATCCTGACATTTAACATCGGGTCGTCTGCAAGAACCGTTCCTATGCCGACCATGATGCCGGTATATGTATATCGCATTTCCTGTACACGGTCTCTTGAAGCATCGGAGGTTATCCATTTTGATTCACCTGTAAAGGTTGCGATCTTTCCGTCGGCTGTCATGGCATATTTCAAAACTACGTATGGTGTTTTGTGGGTAATATAATGAAAGAAAACCGGATTTAAAAGATCACATTCTTCCCTCATGAAATCCTCTACGACCTCAACGCCTGCATTTCTAAGTATTGCCGCGCCTTTTCCCGAAACCAGAGGATTGGGATCACGTGAGCCGATAACAACGCGTGCTATCTTATTTTCAAGAAGCGCATCTGTGCAAGGCGGTTGCTTCCCGTGATGGCAGCAGGGCTCGAGTGTGACATATATGGTTGCACCTTCGGCACTTTCCGTAAGATTTTTGACAGCATTTCGTTCGGCATGCAGATCACCGTATCTGGCATGATATCCCTCGCCGATTATCCTGCCGTTTTTGACTATCACGGCACCAACCAAAGGATTGGGATCTACAGCACCCTTTCCAAGCTTTGCCAGCTCTATCGCACGGAGCATATAATCTTTGTCATTCATAACAATTTACCTCATCAGGATAAATAAAAAAAGTGCCCTGAAATAATTCAGAGCACATAAAAAAATCAAAAGAGAATCTTCTCACATCCAGACTGTACTGTCGGCTTCGGAATCTCACCGAATCATGCCTTGCGGCTCGCGGGCTTTACCGCCGGTGGGGAATCGCGCCCCGCCCTGAAGATCATTTACGATTGGAGTATACACCCTGAAAAAGTAATTGTAAACATTTTTAGGTAAAAAAATCTATTAACGGCAAGGCTAAAATGCTGTTGTCGAAATTAGTGCTTTTTTGTATACTTGATTACAATGAAAGCAAACCTTTCAAATATGCCAAAATGGCGTGATAAATATGAAGGGAAAGAGGAGAAATGGCTTATACTATAAAGGACGCGGAAAATACAGTAAATTTAATATTAAAGGACTACGAAAAGGGCAGAAATATCGATATGTTCGATAATCAGTTCAATCAGCCCAATAAGCAGGTCATAATCGGAATAATCGAAAATCTAATAAAGATAGTCTATCCGGGATACTTCGGAGACAGGATGTACAAAAGCTATAACCAGGGAAATCATATAGCTACACTTATAGAAGATGTTATATACAGGCTTCACAAGCAGATCATAAAGGTGGGAAAATTTTCGGACAATCCGGAGATAAAGACTCATGATGACCTTGAGGAGCTTGCTTATGATATAACCAATGAATTTATGAACAAGATCCCAATGGTAAGGGATTATCTGGAATCTGACCTTGAGGCGGCATTTGAAGGAGATCCGGCGGCAAAGAATTATGAAGAGATAATACTTGCTTATCCGGGGCTGTATGCAATAACTGTAAACAGGCTTGCACATGAGCTTTTCCTGCTGAATGTACCGCTTATCCCGAGAATAATGACCGAGCATGCACACGGACTTACCGGAATAGATATCCATCCGGGAGCACAGATCGGAAGACATTTCTTTATAGACCACGGAACAGGTATCGTAGTCGGCGAAACAACAGTTATAGGAAATAATGTAAAGATATATCAGGGAGTAACGCTTGGTGCATTGTCTACAAAGGGCGGACAGAGGCTTAGAGACAAAAAGAGACATCCTACGATCGAGGATGATGTAACGATATACGCAGGTGCTTCTATCCTTGGAGGAGAAACAGTCATCGGACGAGGCTCAGTAATAGGAAGTAATGCATTTATCACAAAATCTATTCCATCGGATACAAGAGTCAGCATAAAGCAGCAGGAGCTTCAGTTCAAGGGACCGGGGCAGACTCCGGAAATAACAGAAACAGCTGCAGAAGAAGAAACCTGGTTTTATATCATATGATCATCATAAGGGTTCAAAGTCAAAACTTCGATACATGCCTGTTAAGAGCGACAATTTGGCATCAGTCAGGGTATAGAAATTTAAATTAAGACCGCTGCATTAAAGGAGGTCTGTTATGAGAGTAAAATGCGAGTATTGCGGAAGCTGGATCGATGAAAGCGACAGTGCATGTCCCAATTGCGGTGCGCCGAATGCGAAATTCAAAAGAGCGGCAGAAGGAGTTCCGACAACTATAAAAGAACTTGGGGAATGGGCTGCGGCTCACAATCTTCCGCTTGATCAGATGCGTACATATATAGGCGAGGACCATAAAGGTCCGAAGGCCTTCGGCATCTATTATGAC
>CAVLAA010000009.1:31926-39705 GCA_963660835.1 bacterium | reverse complement strand
GAACACAGAATATTATACACAGACAATAAGAAAAAGAATCGAACATATTACTATGCCGATTTACTTGAAATTATCCGTAGTTGATATTTAATTTGCCGAGAAAGGGAGGTGGTGTGAATTGATTGTCTCAAAAAGAAAAAAACACCTTGAAGATTGCTGAAACAATCATCAAAGTGTATCTCTCTGAATATTGCTATTCAATTCGTGGTAGAATTATTTTAGCACCTTTCGGAGAGAGTTTCAATAATTGTTAAGAAAATTAACAAAAGAAGAAATCTAAACTTCCAGAAAGGAGCTTGCTTATGACAAGTGAAGAAATGCGGGCGAACCCGCTGTTTATGAGAAACACATTCCCTACTGTCGGTAAATGGGGAATGCCGATTGTTAAAAAACAGGAACTACCGACAAGCGATATACAGCTGTTATCAAGTGCTAATGCACGGTCTAATGACAGTACAAAAAACAAGAATAAAGGTGTGCATTTTTTTGTTGACGATTACCGTTTTACAGGAATTTACAATAATCCTAAGCGTTCGCTTAGAAAATATGCACAGTATAGATTCTTGCTTACGCCTGATTATTCAACATATGTAGAAATGAATTTGTGGAGACAACTGGAAAGTATTGCTCACAGCAGATGGGTAGGGGCATATTGGCAGAGCGAGGGTTTAACGGTTATTCCGACAGTAAGCTGGAGCACGCCAAGAAGCTTTGAGTTTTGCTTTGATGGAATTGAAAAAGGCAGTGTTGTCGCAGTCGGAACTTTAGGCTGTAAGAAAAACAAGAGAAACTTTATGCGTGGCTATAATGAAATGATTGAAAGAATAGAGCCAAGCAAGGTTATTGTTTTTGACAAACCGTTTGATGAAATGACAGGCGATATCATATATGTCGATTATTTTTCTTCAAGAAGGGGGACAAATTAATGGGCGGAAGAGGAACGTTTGCATCTGGAAATTCTGTGGATTATAGCTATGAGGTAGATACCACTTTTTCGGAAAATGGAAAAATCAATGGGGTTAAGGTTTTAAAAGGAGTCGAAGGCAGTGGAAAGCACGGATTGCCGGAAGAGGCTCATTCAAGTAGCGCCTATATAAAATTGAAACCAGACGGAACTTTTCACGAAATGAGAATATATGACGATGAACATTATCTTATAAAAGAAATAGCTTATCACCCTGAGCCACAACTAAATAATGGTAACAGGAAAGAAAATGTTCTGCATATTCACGAATATCAAAGGGATAATTTCAAAGACCGTAAACCTAGACTTCTTAAACCAGAGGAAATTGAGAAGTATAGAAAATACTTGAGGGGAGTGAGGCTAAAATGATAAATGGAGATGTCAAGGAATTTGTTGATGGATTGTATTACGGTGATGAACGCTTCTTTACATTTAAAGGATGTAAATATTTTCTTCAAGGTTATTATGTTGAAGGCAAACCCATGTTAGAGATGTATGTTATAGAACCTGCTGACAGTAATTTTGAATGGCGAGCAATTTCAGACAACGAAAGCTATCCGGTAACAGAATTCGAAAATGCAACTATTTTCAATGGCAGAACCTTTTGGCAAGTCGAGCAAGAAATTGAGTGGGTAGACTGTTAACTGTTATTTTGGCAGATGATCATGTTAAAGTAGACATCCATTTTACCGCAGTCGGATTATTTGATATTTCAACCGAACAGCAGCTTTTCGAAACAATGGAAAGAGTAAAACAGAAAAATGCGGAAAAATCCGCATAAATAAAGGAAAAGGTGTAATCCCATATATCAGGATTACATCTTTTCCTAAAATACTGCCTTATTAGCCTGTGCCCAAAGGCGAGCGGTATTTCTATGCTTTTATTAATATCTACTTCCAAATGCCAAGTCGTTTTCGAATGCTATAGTACATGCTGTTTTCCATGGCCATAACTTTCTCAAGCGGTACACTTTTGAATACCGGCATTCGCATTTTTATTTTTATCCAGAAAAAAGAATAGACAGCAAGGATCGCAAATGTGATCCCTGTAACAAGCCAGATCATGTTGCGCTCTGCGGGATCTGTTGAAATATTGAGGATCATATATACAGTTCCCACAATACCGATAAGCGGTATCACAGGTCCTAACGGAACCTTGAAGGAACGCGGAGCCTTTGGCAGCTTACGTCTCAAAACAAGCACATCAACATGTGCCAAAATATATGAGATCATCCAAAATACAGAGCCTACAAGGATCAAAAATGAAATAGCATCTGATGAGCCATCACTGAGCTTTGCAAATATCATGATGAATACACTTACAAAAACAACTCCGAACCACGGAACATTGTTCTTGTTTGTCTTTGCAAAGATCCTTGGCATCATATTCATCTTTGCCATTCCCTGACATATCTCGCTAAGTCCTTTAATTGTTGAGTTCTGAACGCTTACTACAGCAAGAACCGAGACAACTGTCATCCATATCTTTCCGACCTGTCCTAAAAGGCTTTCGCCGTATAAAAGATGCGGAGCTGATGAATTTGCCAGATCTGCCCATGGCGTATAATTATGAAATCCAAGAACCATAAGTGACTGCATGCCGCATATGATCAAAAGACCTATAACCATTCCAAGCGGAACATTCCTTTTTGCATTTTTTACGTCCTTTGATACCGGGATCACATATTCCGCTCCGATAAAGAGCCAGAATGCAACTGCGATCATAGGAATGATCTTTGAAAAATCCGTTGTTGTGCTGTATGGCTGAGATATAACCTCTCCTGTTCCAAGCTTCAGAACACCCAGGATTCCCATTACAACAAGTGAAAATATAAGAAGATATGTGGCTGTATCCTGTATCTTTGAGAACATATCCACACCTCTTAGGTTTGCTATCATAAGGATAACAGAAACGATGATAACCCATGCCATTCTCGGAACCGGAAGCGGAACTGTAGATGAGATCGCATAAGCAAATATCGTTGCCTCAACTCCCGATGACAATATATTGCAGATCAGATATCCTCCTACCATAGAGATAAGAGTCGGAAATGGGCCAAGTCCTGCGAGTGTATACTGTGCAAGTCCGCCTGTGGTATTTGGCATAAGCGCATTTAATTCTGAAAGCGAGGCAATGGTAGTCATATTTAAAAGGCAGGCAATAACCATTGCAAATATAAATACAACGCCTACCGTTCCTGCTCCCTGTCCAAGTGAGACAAGACAGCTTGTGGTAGTTACCAGACCTACTGCGATAGATACAACGCTTTTAAGTCCTAATTTATTTTTCATAAACGCTCCTCCTAGTATCTGTATAAGCAGTTATATATCTGCTTCTTTGCTCTACAGAGCGTCTATTCCTTCATCTCCCGTACGTACACGGATTACGTTTGTGATATCATAAATGAAGATCTTGCCATCTCCTATATGACCTGTATAAAGCTCCTGCTTTATAAGCTTTACAATGCTGTCAACCTTGTCCTTTTCCACAACTATAGCAATCTGCTGTTTTGGAAGAAGCTCCATTTCATAATTTTCATCTACCTGATATTCTCTTGTTCCTTTCTCAATGCCGCAGCCAAGCACCTGGGTAACTGTCATTCCTCTTACTCCTGCCATGCTGAGTGCAGATTTGAGTCCGTTAAATTTTGACATACCTGTAATGATCTCTATTCTTACTAAATCCATAAATCTATTCCTTTCACTTGTTTTTTCTGTCTTTTTCTTTTCTTTTTTCATTTAAAAGCTTTTTATATTTTTCCGGCGTAGTTCCTGCAAAGGCTCTAAAATCCTTCAGCATATGCGACTGATCATAATATCCGCAGCTTAAGGCTGCCTCTTCGCTCTCAGTCTTTATACTTGCCTCACTTATTTCATTCAAAAATGTCTGGAAACGGATAAAGCGTTCAAATTCCTTTGGAGAAATACCATGAATATCCTTGAATATCCTTCGAATATAGCACTCTGAATATCCCGTTTCCCTGCTCAGCATCTGGATAGAGATATTTCCTCCGGTTGCATATATTCTTTTTCTCATATATTCCTCTAATCTGTGAGCCGAATCCTTACCGTCATCTCTCTGGCTTTTCTCAAGATACCCCATAAGTATCTCTGCCCTTCTACTTACATTTACCGCTTCTGCCAGCTGTTCGGTAAGGCCGGCTCCGTATTCATTTGCATCAAGCTCCAGATCATTATTTACAATATCATGTATTGTCAGATCTCCGGGCAGTATATAACGTCCCGGCAAGAACCTTGCACCGAAATAATAGCGTCCGCCCTCAAAGCTCCAATCCTTTGCCCTAAGGACAGTTCCGCCCAAATAAACCTTAACATCATTTTCTCCGATGCCGAAAACCAGATCCGTGCTGCTGTCGGGAACAGCCAGAAAATCCTTGGCCTTTTCACTTTGCATATTGAATTCGTAGAAATTGGCTATACCCATTCTTTTGGGAAATATTTCCTTATAATCCTCTGCGTCCATCAATAAATAAGGCTGTACGGGTTTAATTATCTTTTTTTCGCTCATGCACCGGCTCCTGAATCTTATGCCATTTCCGGTTTATCCCATAATGGCAATTTTATTCCAATTCCAAGCTTTACTGCGTTTCTGTAGATGAGTCCGCCCCAGGCAATATCCTCAACAGGCATACCGCCTACAGAATAAACGATGATATCATCATCTGACTGTCTTCCGGGCTTTCTTCCCTCAATAATGTCTGTGATATCTATGATATCCTCATCTGTGATTTTTCCCTCATGCTTAAGATCGGTAAATTTTGTTCCTATGATCTGCATATCCGGATATGTAGGATATGGATATTCCTCTTCCCATGCTTCATAAAGCTTTCTGTTGTCTACAACTAGCTTGCAGTTATTTACCAGGAAGTCATCATCAAACTGTGCTGCAGACGGCATGCTTATAAGAGCACCCTTCTTGATCCAGTCACCGCTTATATATGGGAATGATGAAACATCATTTCTTACTGTTGTTGTAAAGCTGATGATATCGCTGTCCTTTACTGCCTCCTCAACGCTGTCGCATATTTCAATATTTTTGATCTGAGGAAGCTCTTCCTTTACAAACTTTACAAATGAATCAAGTGATTTCTGACTGCGGCCCTTGATCTTTACGGTATCCAGGTTAGGGCAAACAGCTACAAATGCAGCCAGAGAGGTTTTGCCCATAACACCCGGTCCGATTATAGAAACGATTTTAGAATCCTTTCTTGCAAGATATTTTGCTCCTACACCCGGGATCCCGCCTGTTCTGTAAGCACTTACGAGGTTTGCTGACATAAGTGCAAGCGGTGCTCCGGTATCCTTATCATTAAGCATCATCATAAGAATAGATCTCGGAAGACCCTTTTTCTTATTGTCAACATTTGAACCATACCACTTCATTCCGGCCATCTGTGAGCTTCCGCCAAGATATGCCGGCATTGCCATGAATCTTCTGTCATCTGCATTCTTAGGCATACCCGGAAACTGCGGATCATCCGGGAATGTGATCATACAGCCGTGAGAATTGTGATTTTCACCACCCATTACATAATCACCTTTATAAAGAGTAACAAGCATGTCTTCCATTACCTCTACACACTGCTTCATATCCTTTACACCGGCCTTGATCATATCAGGTTCACTTAAGTATAAAAAATCAATTTTTGAGTCCATCTTTTTATCTCCCTTCGATATATATGTTTGTGTTATATCTCCGGAAGAACGCAGAAGCTGTCCTTGTTACGGATGACTATAACACATTTTTATAAATTTTTATATCACTGCCTTGAATCTGTCGTATCTAAATGCACTGATATCAAGAGTTGTATTTTTATCAAGCGCACACTCAGAAAGCAATTTGCCTACTATAGGTGATATGCCAAATCCATGTCCTGTAAATGCACAGGCAACGATAAGTCCCGGAACTTCATCTACTTTTCCAAGTACGGGAACTCCGTCTATTGAAACATCCTCATAGCCTGCCCATGTACGAACGATCTTTGCATCTGCAAGCTTTGGAATATATTTCATGATTCCTCTGCATATTGCAGGAGCTGTAATGCTTGATGTCATGTTGTGACCGTTGTCCTTATTTACTGTTTCGTATCCTGATGCTCCGCCGAATACAAACGAGCCATGATCTGTCTGATGTCCATAAAAATCGGCATCTGCTGTTCCAAGCATCTGTGGGAACATCTGCGGCTCAGCCTCTGTTACAAGAGCCTCGATAAGGTCATTTGACATCGGAACATCGATTCCGACAGTTCCAAGTATCTTTCTGCTTGCATAGCCTGCTGCAACGATGATCCTGTTACCCTCAAATACATCTTTTGTAGTAACTACCTTTCTTGCCTGACCCTTTATCTTTCTTATTTCAACAACCTCCTGTCCTGTATAGAACTGAACTCCCATTCTTCTGGCTGCTGAATAATATCCAAGAGTTGCGGTAAGAGGATTTGCATGGCCGTCTGTAGGACACCAACTTGCACAGCTTACTTCATCGCTCAGGTATGGATTGATCTCCCTTACTTCTTTGCCGTCGATCATTCTTACGCCAAGTCCCAATGCCACTGCTCTGTCAGTAAGCCCCTGAAGGATTTCCTTGTGATGCTCGGTTTTTCCGAGACGAAGATTTCCTTCCTTATGATATTCGACATCTACGCCAAGCTCTTCTGAAAGAGTAGGCCAGATATTTTCTACTGCATACATAGCAAGCGGAAGTTCTCTTGGGTCACGTCCTGACTGACGGACACCACCGCCGTTTCTGCTTGAGCCGCCGTTTCCGATGCTGGCATCACTCTCAAGTACGATTACACTGCTTCCTTCTTTTGCCAGATTGTAAGCTGTGGCACATCCTATGATTCCGCCTCCTACAATGATCACATCTGCATTATTTTTCATCCTGCTGGCCCTCCTTTGCGAATATTCTCATTTCAAGAGGTCTCATAGGTGCTCTTGATGTTGCCGGCTCAAGTACTGCCGGTGATACTCCAAGCTCTCTTGCTACGATGCCCTTTACAAGCTTTGCACAGGTCTGTCCCTGACAAAGACCCATACCGCTTCTTAAATATCTTCTGATTTCTGTGATCGTATACATGCCGTCATGTACAGCCTGTCTAATTTCGCCCTTTGTTACTTCTTCGCATCTGCAAATTATTCTATCGTCATCCGGCTCCGGTACTAGTTCTCCGAGCTGGTCAATTCTATCAAAAATATTCTCCATGATCTTTCTCCTCCTTACATATTAAGCGCGGTAAAATCTTGCTTTCATTGCCATGTCTGCAGGTACCTTGATAGTAAGAAGATTTGTATGGTCAAATGCCTTGGATGTTTTGATATCCACAACCTCTGCCTCACAAACCTTTCGTCCGTCTCTGCCAAGGCCATAGCCCTTGTCTCCCTTTTCAGGAAGTGGAAGAAATTCATATGGAAGAGTTACTGTTGCATATCCCGGTTCAGCATTTTCATTTACAAGGAAAATTGCCTGACCTGAACAGGATGCTACACACATTCCGCAGCCAATGCATGCTGCAGATTCATCTACACACGGAAGGGATGTTATATGCTCGCCTATCTTGATGCAATGCTTAGGGCATGCATCCTGACACGGATTGCATGGAATATTCTGTGTACATTCCATCACAGGATGGATTCCAACCTGATGTGTTACCCCCGGGAATCTTTCGATCTCATCATCTGCTACAAATCCCTTCTTCAAAAGGTTCATTGAAACATCGATTCCCTCTTCTGTCTTTTCTATTAACTTACCTTTATTTTTAGGAGCAAACATTCCCTGACGCAGTCCGTCAAGTG
>CAVLAA010000009.1:21504-31916 GCA_963660835.1 bacterium | reverse complement strand
TCTTGTCATCTTCGATATATCCAAGGTACTTTGATGCGCAAATTCCGGCGATTCGTCCTTCGATCATAGCCGAGCTTGCTTCCTCTATTCCTGAAACATCACCTGCTACAAAGATTCCTTTTATTGATGTTTCACCATATTCGTCTACAACCGGTACCTGTCCTCCTCGTTTAGGATCATCTACCATCTCGCAGCCTGCCATCTTCAAAAGCTGCGACATCGGTGAAAGTCCGACTGCCAGACAGATCGTATCTACATCGAAGTGTTTTTCTGTTCCCGGTATAAATTTGAAATGACTGTCGACCTCTGCTATGGTAACACCTGTTACATGATCCTCACCCTCTGCCTTAACAATAGTATGAGAGAGATAAAACGGAACTCCGGTTCTTGCTACCTTTGCCGCATGAACACCATAGCCGCCGATTCTCGGTGCTGCGTCTACAAGTGCTACTACATCGCATCCGCACTGTGCAAGCTGGAAACTTACTACAAGTCCTACGTTTCCGCTTCCCAGCATCAATATCTTGCTTCCGGGTCTTACTCCGTGAAGATTCATCATTGTCTGTGCAGCTCCTGCGCCGATCACACCCGGAAGTGTCCATCCGTCAAATGTAACCATATTTTCAGCAGCGCCCGTAGCAATGATTATCGCATCTCCCTTATAATGGAATATTTCATCGCCCTGCTTTACTGTTATTTCCTTGTCCTGATACATTCCGACTACTGTGGAATTTAAGGCAACTTCAACACCTGCTGCATCTGCTTCCTTTAAAAGCTGCTCACCTATTACAAAGCCTCTTATCTTTGCTTTATGCTCCTTTGAGCCAAAGAATTTGTGGATCTGTTTGAACAGCTGACCACCCGGTCTTTCATTTTCATCAAATACGATTACTTTAAGTCCTTCCTTTGCTGCCTCAATAGCTGCAGATAAACCGGAAGGTCCTGCACCAACTACGATCAAGTCATATCTTTTCATATTCTCTCTCCTTGCAAATTCAATCCTTAAACGGTTCAGCAGATACTCCATATTGAGTCTGCACCTTCATACCACCCTTAAGCGGTGTAACACAGGTTCTAACATTCGGCACTCCGTCAACAACCATTACACAGTCTGTACATCTGCCTATCGCACAAAAGATTCCTCTTGGCTTGTGCTCTTTTTTCGTATATCTGTGAATGTTTATTCCTGCTGCCTTAAGAGCTGCCGCAATAGGCTCACCTTCATGTCCCTGCAGCTTTATACCGTCATAGGTAAAATTCACAAGCTTTCCTTTTTCAGGAACTCCCAATATCGGATGTTCAACGATTCTTGATTCCATAAATTGCCCCCTTAATCTAAAAAATAATAAAAGGATGCCTGCTATGCAGACATCCTTGGCTGACTCACGTTCTTTACGTGCACTAATATAACCAGACTTTATTTGTTTGTATTGTAAAAAACGATACAAGCAGTTAAATGCTGCTTTATCATATCTTCTTACTCTATTGGCTCGTATAAATAAATATAGGAACCGACCAATTTAATGCTTTACACGGAACGGAAATAAAGATATGAACAGAAGATTTAATTCACATCATCTATCAGTACTTTTTCTTGTGGCTGCTACTCTGATCACATCAACACCATCTGTGGCATTTGCTGACAGCAATACTATACCGGCAATAGCAGCATCTTCTGCTGATATGTCAGATCAAAATGCACAAGATAGCGACAAGAAAACTGCTTCAGATTTATTTTAAGATACAAGAACTGTTTTTAATGCTTCATAATTATCGGGTGCATTTTTTGATATATTGTCTATAGCTACACTAAAGCACGAGCCGTCATTATAAAATACGGCAAGCTCCATACTTCCTTCCCCGCCGTCTGCATAATCATCAGACTTGCTTTTAAGCTGCCATAGACCGTTTTTATCTAATTCTTCTATCAAAGCCTCGGCATCCTTTATTTCCTCTACCTCACCATTTGTCATATCTGAAAACTTATATGCATCCGTAGTATGATATTTTATATTATTTTCAAGATCATAATATACGCATTCAGAGGATGTTCCCTTATTTTCATAAAATGCTATTGCCGTGATCCCTTCTGTAAAGTTATCCTCTCTTGTACTATCCGAAAGTCCTTTGAATATGCCATCCGTCTCATCACTTTTGCTAAAATACTCATCAAGGAGCAATTTAATATTAAGACTTGAGACATTTTCTGATGTTATATCATATCCCAATATAAAATCCCGGAGCTCCTCGTCTGTATATTCATTATTTGAAAGCCCTGCTTTACTTTTCAGCTCATCTACTGTGATATTTTCGGTCATTTTGCTTTCCTCATCATTATTTTTCTCAGCATTTTCATCTGAAGCTGTGTCAGATCGTGCCTCACTATAAGCTTTTGAATCTTTACTTTCATCAGCACTTTGTGCGGCACAGCCTGATACATTTATCAGAAGCACAGCCATTGCAAATACCAAAATCTTTCTTTTCATATGCACTCCTTTATGATGCCATTTTTTCTGCCATTTCATCAAGAAATTCGCCTGCCAATGGGAAATGCTCTCTTAGATTTTCCATGGCCTTGGTATTCCCGGTCGCCTGATAGCTGTAATACTCAGCCCAAAGCTCCTTTGACTGTGCAAAGGTTGCTTCTCCTTTGCTGTCATACCAGTATCTCGTGCTCCAATGTCCGTATGAGCCATGTATTATATTTCCGGTCACTCCGCCATATACATCACTGCAGGCCTCATTTAGCGCTCCCTTCATATCCTTGCTGTAATAGCTTTGAATATTCGAAAGAAGCATATTTTCTGTTTTTGAAAGGGTTGTAGAATCTATTTTTCCTGCACTCATTATATACTCTGTAAGATTATCCTGCATAGTCTCATCTGTTGTATACCGCGCTACCGTTTTTTGCACATCTGCTCTTACATCTTTGTAAATAAGCTCCTGAAGCGAATCGCCGTTTTCATCTCTATAACTTACGGAATAAAATTGACCGTCATCAATATAATTGTAATCAATTGCATGACCGCTTTCATGAAAAAAAGTTGTATAAGCGCCTCTTGGGTTTGTTTCTTCCTTTGTCATGTCTACATTTATCGTATTATCTCTTGTAGTAAAATATCCTGTTTTATCTCCGCTTATATTTCCTATGGTATAGCTGTCAAGCTCAGATAGATACAGGCTTCTGTATGGCTCAGATGCCGAATAGATTATGTATTTGATCTCTCTTACATGCGAGGCATCCAGCTTTTTAACAAGCTTGTTTATCTTTTCTGCCTCCTCCTTATGCTCAGCCTCAAATTTCTTGATAAGCTCATTTTTCTTTTTTTCACTTATATTGCTTGTAGAATTGCCATTTAAAAAAGCAGATAAGCCTATCTTTATCAATGAGTCGTCACAGGCTGACGTAAGAGTTTGTATATAACTATTAAGATCATCTAAGCGTTCTGAAATTGCTCTAAGCCTTGCGCTGTAATGGGCATCTATTGCTGAAATGTCATTTTCTACTCTTATCATGTACTGCCCTTTCTAAATTGTGATGCTGCCAGTTCATCAGCATATCTGATACTTGATGCGGCATTTTCTATAAGGCTTCCTGTTTTGTTTATAAGCTCCTTAAGACTTAGCCTTACCCTGTCAACAGCAAGATTTATATTTTGAATTTCTGCTGCTACTGCTCCGCTGCCCTGCGGATCGAAAGCTGATGCATTATCCAGAATACTTGATGCATTTTCAATAGCACTTAGCTGCTGATCAATGTCTGTTAAATCGTACTTTATGTTCATGTCTCTTCCTTTTTGCTAAGCAATGCGACACACTCCACTTCTATGAGGTATTCTGCAGTAAGATTCTTAAGCTCCTTATCAAGCCCTTTTACATGATTGCTGATCCTTTTTATTTTCTTTAAATACTTAAGTATCTCTTTTGCTCCCTCTCCAAGCTTTATATTGCTGCCAGATACCGAAGAAATGATCTTCAGCACCACCTCTACAGCTTCTTCTATCAGATTTATATTTTTCTGTATATTGCTTGCAGCAAGCATGATACCCTCATCATCGATCATCATTTCTGCCATGTACCAACCTCCTGCATAAATATCAGCCTCTGAAGGAAGCGGCTATGCTCTGATCTGTCTCCTCTATTATGCTTGCGGTTGATTCAAGTGCTGATGCGATCTCCCTGATGAGCTCCTCTGCCTTTAAAAAGCCCGGCTTCAGCTCCTGGTATCTTTCGGAATATGAGCTGCTTGCAGCACCTTCCCATTCACTCTGAAGCTGGCTTAAAAGAGAATCCATCCTGCTTATAACTTCTCCTACTTTTTCTGCTTCGCTGCGATACTGTGCACCTCTTTCTCTCATCTGCTCCGGTGTTATCCTAATTTGTTCAGACATGGTTTTTCCTCCTTTGGATACAAAATGATGTCATTTCTGACAGTTGAAAATTAAGAATTGAAATTAGAGATTTATTTAACGGCAAGATCCGTTAAATAAAAGAACTGATATAGAATGTTTCATCTGAAAACATTCTATATCAGTTCTTCATATAAGTCAACATATTGATTCTTTTAAGTTATATCTTGTTTTAGCTATAATGCTTTTTATGATCGGCTGAGCAGGATCCTGTCATTGTCAAGCGCCTCTCCGGTTCCTTCCTTGAAACGGATAAGAAGGTCATCAACCGTCATACTGTCTCTTTCGCTTCCATTTACGTCGAGTACTATTTTCCCTTTGTCCATCATGATAGTTCGATTCCCAAGTTCAAGAGCTGACTGCATGTTATGAGTTATCATAAGACAGGCAATGTGACGTTCATTTACAATGCTTTTTGTAAGCGTCAATACCTTCTCGGCTGTAGCAGGGTCAAGAGCTGCTGTATGCTCATCCAATAAAAGAAGCTTCGGTGTTACAAGTGTAGCCATAAGAAGAGTAAGTGCCTGTCTCTGACCACCCGAAAGAAGACCTACCGGACTGCTCATGCGATCTTCAAGTCCCATATCAAGAAGTGAAAGCTGTTCCCTAAATGCTGCTCTCTCCTTTGATGTAACACGGCTGAACATCTTTCTGTGCTTGCTTGACCGCAGATATGCGAGAGCCAGATTTTCTTCTATAGTCATATTTGGCGCAGTACCTTTCATAGGGTCCTGAAAAAGGTGTCCGATATATTTACTGCGCTTGTAGCCTTCCGTAAATGTAATGTCCTCTCCGTCAAGATATATATCTCCGTAATCCACAAAAAACACTCCGCATATTGCATTAAACAGTGTAGACTTACCTGCTCCGTTGGAACCTATGATCGTTACGAAATCACCATTATCTACATGCAGACTCAGGTCTCTAAGCGCCGGCTTTTCATTAGTCGTTCCTTTGTTAAATGTCTTGCTTATATTCTTGATATCTAACATTATCTTTCCTCCCTGGACGCTCTTCTTCTGGCCATTGCCTGTACCTTTGTACGTCTGAACTGTGCATGGCGTTTAATCGCAGGCATAGATATAGCAATTGCTACGATAACAGCCGATACAAGCTTAAGTGCACTTGCCGGCAAATTCATTCTAAGAGCAATAGCCACGATAACCCTGTATAAACATGAGCCGAATACAACGCCAAAGGCTCTTACACGGATCGATCTTTTTCCGAAAATAGTTTCACCGATGATGAGCGATGCTAAAGCTACGGTTACCATACCTGTACCCATGTTTATATCACAGGATTTCTGATATTCCCCGATAAGACATCCCGCAAGTGCAGTTAAAGCGCCACCGATACAAAGTCCGATCGTAGTCATTTTGGCAGGATTAATGGATGATGACTTTACCATGTCCTGATTGTCACCTGTGGCTCTTATCGATAATCCAAGTCTTGTTCCTAAGAACCACAGCATCAGAACAACGACAATTGCCGCAAATATGATAGCAAGGACAAATTTGTATTCTCCCTTGAGAGGTGTATTTTCAAGAAGATCGCTCATTCTTGAAAATAATGTATCTGTATCGTTCAGGTTTATGACTGATTTACCCATGATCGCAAGATTGATCGTATACAGACCGGTATTCACGATAATTCCGGCAAGCATGCTCTCAACATTCATATAGGTCTGCAAAAATGCATTGATAAGTCCGGATAAGATACCCACGCTCATCGCTGCAAAGATTGCAAGTATCGGATGACCTGCTATTGCCACAACTGCTCCTGTGGCACAGCCAAGAGTATAGCAGCCGTCAGTAGACAGATCACATACATTCAGCATCGAATATGTAAGGAAAAGCGCAAGCGCTATGAGCGAATAAATAAGTCCAAGCTCAAGCGCACCCTCGATTATGGACCAAGTGATAAAATTTGACATTGATTTTCCTACCTTGATTTTACTATCCAAAAGGGACTGTCACATTATGCATTTAATGCGACAGTCCACTGTTATCTTGAACATATGTAACTATACCATATAAGGCACTATTATTCAAAGTTCTCCTGTGTAGTAAGTTCTACAAATCCTGAGCAAAGCGGCTCGAACTCAGATTTAATGGTCTCAAGGTCATATCCGAGAGCCTCAAGTGTCTCTGTATTTACCGAAACGATACCATTGTCAAATGTCTGAACCGGAGTTTTTGCTACATCAGCTCCGTTAACAAGTACGTCAACGATCATATCTCCTGTCATTACTCCGAGATTTGCATAATCAACACCATATCCTGCAAATGCACCATTTAAAGCAAATGAATCTGCTCCGCAATACTGTGGGATGCCTGCTTTTATAAATGTTTCATAGATAGAAAGCTCTGCAGTCATGATAGTATTGTCTGTAGGTGTAAATACTGCATCTACACCCTCAGCTACCAATGAGTCAGCTGCAAGTGAAACATCGTCTGTTGTGCTTCCTGTCTTCTCTATATATTCAACGCTGTTCTCATCGCACCATGCTTTAGCCTCTTCAATAGCTGCCTCAGATGAATCCTGAGCTGTATCATATAAGAGACCGATCTTTGCTACATCAGGATTCTGAGCCTTGATAAGATTCATAATAGCTGATGTATCAAGTGCATCAGATGTACCTGTAAGATTTCCTCCCGGTGCATCCATAGACTCTACAAGTCCTGCTCCTACAGGATCAGTAACAGCTGAGAAAATAACCGGGATCTGATTTTCCTCTGTTGCTGTCTGCATTGTTATTGCTACCGGTGTAGCGATAGCTACGATAACATCTACGTCATCCGCTACAAGATCTGTTGCTATCTGATTGAGGACAGTTGAATCTGCCTGGGCATTTGAATAATATGGCTCATAGTCAAATTTTACACCTAATTCCTCACCCTTTTTGTCAAGCTCTGCTTCAATATTTGATACGATCTGATTAAGAGATGCATCGTCTACATAATTAACAATTCCAACCTTGTAGGTTGTATCCTCTGCTGTTTCATTGGATACTTCTGATGATGCACTTGATGATGAGGATGCATCCGATGATGAAGATGAACCGCATGCTGTAAGTGATAATGCCATTGCTCCTGCAAGAAGAGCTGCCACTGATTTCTTTTTCATATTCTCCTCCTAAAAACTCCTTATTGAATGTGATAACAATGTAGCACATTAACGTTTTGAAATATACTTTACTTCTAATACTTCTAATAGTCAACAGATAGGCAGGATAATATTAAAAAGAAGCTTCTGTCCATGATCATTTATCTACATGTATTCCGTTTACAACAGCTATAGCAAGCAAAAGACCGCTTTCATCCTTTATATCTATCTGATATGTGCAGCTTATTCTTCCGTTGTGAAGAAGCTTGCTTTCTGCAAATATAGTTCCGTCTGTTCCGGCATGAAGAAATGATATCTGACTTGCATTTGTTACAGTTGCATATGGCATATTGTAATTTGATGCAACAGCAAATGTAAAATCAGCAAGAGTAAAGAGCGCTCCGCCCATTACCGAATTTCTAGCATTTCTTTGTTTATCAGTGACCTTAAAACAGCATTTCGCATACCCTTTAGAAACCTCAAGTATATCTATGCCTGTTGTATCGATCGCATATTTGTCTCCCTTAAACTGTAATCTTGCATCCTCTACACTATAAATATCGCTCATATCCTTCCTTTCACCTCTATAGCCTTATGCGGGCACATCTCCTGACAGCAAAAGCATTTTATGCATTTGCTGTAATTATATACCGGCGGCTTGTTTCTGCCGTTTTTAAATGAAATAGCCTTGCCATCAACAGGACATGCCTCGACACATACTCCGCATTTTTTACAAAGCCCTGCATTTATCCTCGGACGCCTTTTAAATATTGAAAGGCCTGTCACAAGCCTCATAAGTCCTCTTGATGTGTGTCTGCTCCTTATGACATCAAAGTTAGGCTTCATGTATTTTGATATTATGAGATCAAAATCCGTTTCTCCATCATCTGTCACAAGCTCAATATCTTCCTTTTTATACTTTCCAAGTCCCATCCTTTCTCCGAATGTATTTGTCGGCACATTCGCAGGATCGAGATTTATAAGTCTTGAAAATACTGAATCCAGTGCAACAGGATCTCTCGACATAAGTATGACATTCATTTGAACAGGCGTTCCCGATGTTGGTCCGTTTCCCTCCATCGCAGTTATTCCGTCCATTATATAAAATCTGGGCTTTACAGTAAGATTCAGATCAATCAGCATTTTAGCAAAGCTTTCCTGACTTGTATATACCGTATGTCCTTTTGCTTTGTTTAAGCCCTGTATGCATCCATATTGATTCTTCACGGCACCCGTTATATATTCAAGGGCATGTGTCTTCATCTTTGAAACGCTTATGAGTGCATCTGTCTCCACAACCTCTTTTGCCAGTACAAATTTCTTTGCATGCACTCCCGACTCATTTTCAACCTGAATACCTTCACTAAAATCAGCTAAGGCTACATTGTATTTTTTTAATTTTTCATCAAGCGACAGCCCTTTCATGATCTTAGTCGTGCTGCCAAAGCCGCATGAATCTCCTGCTGACAATCTTTCATAACCTGACTCATTCAATACTCTTGCAAGTGCTGCAGCAATACACGGATGTGTGGTCACTGCCCTTTCCGGCTCGGCTCCTCTTACCAGATTCAGCTTTAAAAGAACTTTTTCATCCTTTTTTATAAGATTACCAAGTCCTCCTGAAAGCTCAAATCCCTTTTTTAATTTTGCAACAATGATGTCCTCATCATACGAGTCACAGTTTATAAGTACTACTTTGCTTTTCATTTCTTCTCTCTTTTTCTTAAATTAAAAAAATCCCCATAAACGAGGAGTGCCCCGGATATCTCTATCCGGGGCAATTATTATGAAAAATACTAAAACGCGATTCTCGCGCTGACTTTGTTTTGATATTATGTATACTACCACGGATATATGAACAAATTATGAACATTCGGTGAATTATCCAAAAAGTTCTTTAAAAAACTCACTTAATTTGTTTATTATTCCACCAAAAAAGTTGCCTATATTATTCAAAACATTATTTACATCCGCATTTCCGCCATTCGAACTTGTGTATTTTTCATAAAGTCCCTTAAGCTGACCCAGCAATGAATCCCAATCTATATCAAGGCTTCCAAGCTTTCTTAAAAGATCACGAATAGACGATATCTCACTGTCACTAAGCGAAACACCAAGCTCTGATGCAACCTCCTGTATCTTCTCATCAATTGATGTATCATCCATATTCTCTACATTATTCAGCTCTTCCTTTAGCTTTGCAACTATCTGCTCAGCCTTTTCAGGGTCGTCTATTGCTTCTCCAAGCTCACTCGTAACTGCAAGCTCCTGCGTAGCCGCTTCTACATTTTCTTCATTTAATGCTCCGTCCTCGGCTGTATTGTATGCCTTCATTATACCAACGAGAGCCGCAGTTCCCGAAATTTTCGCAGGTCCTGCTACATATACATCAGCATTCTTTACTCCTGCTGTCGCAAGCGCACTCTGATACATTCCAACTGTGCAGTAATTTATATTGTAGGTTGTTACATTTATCCCGTATCCGTCCTCCTTCAGGATTATCTTTGATGATGAAAGTGCGGTATCTCCTATCTTGTCATAGCTTACGTATGAATCGAGATATTCATGCTCTTCTTCATTCGTAACATATATGACCTCCGACTCATCAAGGTCCGTAATATCAAGCAATCTTAAGACTTCCGCCCTTTGATCTTCTGAAAGATCAGCTCCAAGAGATATTTTTTCATCTCCTTCAGCTGCAAATACGCTGTTTGTATACAGCGGTACAGTCAGTCCTGCTGCAAGCATCAATGCTGCAGTTTTTTTCATTATTTTCTTTATCCTCATTAAATAACATCTCCTACTTATATTATTTGAGATCATCCGGGTCAGGATTTTGCCTGCATATAAAATTTCATCCGCAAGCTGACCCGCAAATCCATGTGCTCATATTTATAC
>CAVLAA010000009.1:1331-21494 GCA_963660835.1 bacterium | reverse complement strand
TATTTATACCTTAAAATAATAATTGTCAAGAAAATATTTTCTGACAAAATCAAACAGCTCCGGAAATACTGTTTTCCGAAGCTGTTTGATTTAATTTCTATTAATATCGTATTCTATGATTTTCTTTTGTCGATAATTTCTGTAAGCTCTGCAAACATTTGAAGTGTAAGAGCTTCGCCTCTTACAGACGGTGAAAGCTTTGCTTCCTCAAATATGTCTTCCCATTCCTCTTTTGAAAAGCTAAAACTGTCGCTGTTTCTAAGACAGTTTATAAAGGTTTTTCTGCGCTGTGCAAATGCAGCCTTTATAAGCGCAAATAAAGTTTCCTCACTGCTTACTTTGATTTTGTCCTTTAACAATGTAAGCTTTATAACAGCACTCGAAACATCCGGTCTTGGCATAAAGCAGTTAGGCGGTACATTTGCAGCCAAATATGGTTTTGAATAATACTGGACTGCCAGTGACAAGGCTCCATAATCCTTTGTCCCCGGAACGGCGCTCATCCTTGCTGCTACCTCTTTTTGGATCATGACTGTTATAGATTCTATAGGCACATGCTTTTCGAATAATCCCATTATGATCGGTGTTGTTATATAATATGGAAGATTTGCGACAACCTTGATAGGCTTATTGTCATTTTCTTCTTCTACAAGCTTTTTTATATCAAGCTTTAAAATATCCTCATTTATAACCCTTACATTGTCATAGCCATCTAATGTATACTCAAGAACCGGAATAAGGTTTTTGTCTATTTCTACACTTATAACCTTTTTGGCATTGTATGCCAAAAGCTGGGTTAGGGTTCCGATGCCCGGTCCTATCTCAAGTATCATATCATCCTTTGTGATATCTGCTGCCGATATGATCTTGTCGAGCACATGTCTGTCAATAAGAAAATTCTGTCCGAATTTCTTCTGAAATCTGAAGTTATATTTTTGTAAAACCTCTGCCGTCGCTTTTGCATCCTGCAGCCATGGTTTTGGTATACTCATTGTTTGATCGTCTCCATGATATAATTTCCGACTTCATTTACCTCTACCTGAAGAGAAAATGCCAATTCGGAATATAGTGCTTTTTCTGCCTGTCTGTAATATTTTTCGTCTGTCGATGTTATTTTTTTGCCTTGAGCTATCCTTGCCTGTCCTCTCCTGTAGAGATTCTTTATAATGCCTAACAGCTCCTCGGGTTCGTTGGTTTTCAGAGCCGCCTTATATTGCTGCTCTCTAAGCTTATCATTCGGCACCCATACTGCTTCTATCTGCGGTGCTTTTTTCAAAAAATCCTCTGCATCCTTTTTTGACATTACCGGTCTGATACTTGTCCTTTGGGCATCTGTTGATACATACATTGTAGATTTTACATCTCCGACAGGAAGCAACATATAATATTCTTTATCCCCGCTTCCGGTGAGATTCATTACTACTATTTCTTCTATCCTGCATATTCCCGTGTTAACTTTTACAACATATTCACCGACATTGTACATTGCATCCTCCTTTTGATATATTATAAAATCTCATTGCAGCCCTTATATGCACACTAACATGACCATCAATGCTTCTAAATGCAATGACAATCATGTCTCTTGTTGCTTATGCTAATTTGATTATATCACAATAATTTCAAAAAAAGGAATACCAAAATCTCAATGATTCAGGCAATTTATAATTTTTCGATAATGTCGTTAACTATATTTCTGATATTGAACTTCTGTGCCGAAACTGTAATATGTGCATATTTTTCGTAAAGCGGTACTCTTTCATCATACAGCTCCTTAAGCGTCTGCCCCTTACGGATCGAGACTCCTCTTTTAGCAAGATCACCAAGCCTATCGGCAGTCTCCTCATATGAAACCTCAAGATATACAACAGTTCCTATGCTCCTTAGATGCTCCATGGCTTTCGGCCCGTATACGGCACTTCCCCCTGTTGCTATAACACATCTGTCGGCTTCTATAGATGCATTTACCTCCTCCTCGATCTCATTAAAACGATCAAGACCTTCCTGCTCTATTATTTCCGAAAGCAGCCTGTGCTCTCTTTCCTGTATCAAAAGATCAGAATCTATAAAATGATAACCAAGATTTTTTGCGAGCACAACACCTACAGTGCTCTTGCCGCTTCCGGGCATACCGATCAAAATAATATTGCTTTTCATAATGTCCTCTCAGATCATAAAATTCATAAATGTTATACTCATTGTAACATCATTCATTGTTTTTCATTAAGCCATATCATTTTAATTCACAAAGGCAGTAAAATAAACACTTAATTTCCAAGCATCGGCAGATCACCAGTTACTTTCGGAACTTCAATCTTTAAATATTTTGAAATACAGTCAACAATAAAAGCATGATCCTCTACATGAGGCAGCTGAGAAACAGTAAGCACCATGACCATACCTGTTCCCTTTACTCTTATAGGGAAGCCTCCGCCGCATGCCACATATTCATTTCCCGAAAGGTCATGATCTGCAAGCGTCTGTCCCTTACTGATAAGTACGAGATCTGCAAGCAGTGAGCTTTTCTCAAGATATGATACCGTATTAAATTTTTTCTTCATCCAATGAATATTTGATGACGTGGTGCTGTCAGGTGCATACTGAAATACGATCTTACCGTTTAATTTTCTTATTGCAACAGAAAGATATATGTTTCTCTTTTTCATTTCGTTTACCTGTTCACCATAAAGCAGCCGAGATCAAATGCGTCCTCCGCGCTGAAATGATCGAACCAAAGAAGCTCCTCCTGCTTAGTTACTATCTCAATTGCATTTTCTATTTCTGTCATATCTTCTCCTTTCCGTTTCTTTCTGAAATTTAGTTTAATTTTACCATAAATACACAAATAAGTAATACATGTTCTTGTTGTAATTGCCTTAAAATACATGATAAAATATTTTCAATTTTAAGGATGTACGCCTCACGAGCAATTATCATAAAGCAGCTTTACATCAAAGGAGATCCGACTTCATGAAACATTCAATTGCTAAATCGATTTTGCTTTTTATCTTATTG
Organism: bacterium; assembly: GCA_963660835.1. Taxonomy (GTDB): domain Bacteria; phylum Bacillota; class Clostridia; order Lachnospirales; family Lachnospiraceae; genus Alectryocaccobium. The sequence continues at coordinate 18,479 of CAVLAA010000009.1, read as the reverse complement.
ATATCCATTTCGTTTACCGGTCTAATGATATTTTTTACAATTAAAAATGCAAGCGATGATGCCTATGAACATTCACAGCTAAGGGCTTCAAAGGCCGCAGAAGCAGTTTCCTCTCTTTACTCCGGGATCGACAAGGATACACTTTTTGAGAATAAAGAAATAAAGAAAAATATATTGGATGCCATGCAGGCATTTTTAGACGAAAACAACCTTTTTCTTCTATATATAATAATTCCAAATGAAACCAACAACACTATGAGCTATCCATTTATCGTCGGAACTGAGGATGCACAGGCAATAGTAACAAAACTCAGGGAAAATCCAGTCCAGAAACGTTCCGGTTTTTCCGACTCAATTTTAAATGTCATGGAAGGCAAAAGTTCTAGGGAAAATCTTGAGATGAATAATGAATTCGGTCATGTTATCTCAAGCTATGTCCCTCTTTTAGATAACAGCGAAAATATTATAGCGGTTGTCGGTGCAGATGTCAGCGTAGCCATGACACAGCTTTCTTTGATGGATTCACTTCCAAGCAAATTAATTGCTGCCTTGATAATCGGCTTTTTGAGCCCGCTGCTTCTTTATTTCATAATGAAGAAAAAAGTTATTGAGCCTACACGAAAAATAAGCAATGCAATGATGGAATTCGGCAAGGACGGAAATTATGATACTCCGCTGCTTGAAATTGACAGTAATAATGAGTTTGGTCTCATAGAAAATTCATTTAATAACATGGCAATTAATATCCGGGACAATATCAATCGTATAAAAGAATATACAGAAATACAAAACAGACAAAATTATGAGCTTAGAGCAGCTTCAAAGATACAGCAGGGCTTTCTTCCGAACCCGCACTTTGAAAGCGCAGTATCATTGATCAATGCCTGTATGCTTCCTGCCAAAAATATAGGCGGTGACTTTTATGATTATTTTGAATATGACGGTAAAACTATATTGATAATAGCGGATGTTTCCGGAAAAGGACTCAGCGGAGCAATTTTTATGGCCAGTGCCATTACACTTATAAGAGGCTTTGTCAAAGAATTTGCCGATCCGCATGATGTACTTAGAGCAGTCAATGAAGAGCTCGAGCATACAAATCCCAATATGATGTTTGTAACAGTATTTCTTGCCTATGTTGATATATCAAACGGAACTATCCGTTATTGCAATGCCGGTCACAATCCGCCATATATAATAAGCGACAAAAAGCTGAAAATGCTTAATGCTTCAGGCGGACTGCCGCTTGGGATCATGACCGATGAGATATACGAAACTGCCGAAGAGATCCTGCCTCTTGGAAGTACACTTTTTATGTATACCGATGGTGTCAACGAGGCAGTAAACAGCTCCTCTGATTTCTTTGGACTTGAACGACTTAAGGATATACTTAAAAAATCAGATGGCACAGATACGATAAATCTTGTACGGCAGGCGCTGAAGAGCTTTACAAAAGACTGCGAGCAATATGACGATATTACTATGCTCACATTTACATCAAAGGCACAAAGCCTTGTCCTTCCTGCGAAAAAAGCCTGCTTTGCGGATCTAAAGAGCTGGATACTTGATGATGAGAATACTCCTTCTGATGTAAGAAGATCTCTTTGTCTTATGGCCGAAGAAATATTTATAAATATCGCCTCCTATGCCTATGACAATACAGATGGCAAGGTTCTGATAAGAAGGCAGATCTATCCTGACGGATCATGTATCCTGCAGTTTACAGACAACGGAGTATTCTTTGATCCGACTAAGGATATTTTAGATATTGATGAATATGACCCCTTCAATCAGGTAGGCGGACTGGGGCGCTTCGTCGTTGACTCAATGTCTGATGCATGGCACTATATCAATATTGATGACAACAATATTTTGCTGATAATCAAAAAGGCAGATATGTCCAAACAGCAGCTTTAAGCTTTATACATAGAGGGAATTTTATAATATGAATACATATGTATGTGATACCATAAAACTCAATGACCCGGAATATTTTAAGAAATCCTATGAATATATGGATGATGCACGCAAAGCTAAAATAGACCGTCTTCGATTTCAAAAAGACAAGATCCTCTCACTTGGTGCAGGACTTATCATTCAATTTGCTCTTTTCACAGAAGGATACGAAGGTGCCGAGGTTGCTGTATCTCCATCCGGGAAACCATATGTTAAAGACAACGATAAAGTCTTTTTCAGCGTAAGCCATTCAGGAACTAAGGTTTTATGCGCATCCGGAGAATTTCCTGTCGGATGTGATATTGAGCAGATCGGCGAGCCGTCTATGGCTGTTGCAAAACGTACATTTTCCAGATATGAGCTTGAAGAAACAATATTTATGGATGACAGAGAATTTAAGGATTATTACTTCAAGATATGGACCGCCAAAGAAAGCTATTTAAAGCTGACCGGCGAAGGACTAAGCCGTCCGCTTAACGAATTGACGATATATAGGCCCTTCAGTAATCAATCCGTAGAAAAAGGCAAAGAAAGAGTGACTTTTCTTGATATTGATTGCGGCGAAGGATATCAGGGTACTGTCTGCGTGCAAAATCCATGCCAAGGACTTCCTATTTACAAATACAAATTTAATCTGTAAAGAAACAGTAACATTAGCAAAAAGAGGTGGCTTCTATGTTTGACGTTAAAATACAGGAAAACAATAATGAAATATTCGTTTTTATTGATGGTATGATCGATTCCACTACGGCCGATAAATTTGCATCCTATATGGAGCAGGTTTTACTTCAAAAGCCGGCTTCTATTGTTCTCGATTTTGAAAAGGTTGACTATATTTCATCTGCCGGCTTCAGGATCTTATTTATGATCGCCAAGGAAATGAAAAAAAATCAAGGCAAATTAAGTGCCCGTAATGTCGGCATAGAAATAAAAAATCTATTTAACATGGTTCATATGGATCATGTCATGGAAATCATGTGATGCATTAACTGCATCACAAAAATACAGTTTTAACATTACCGGTAAAGGAGGATTGACTATGAGCCTTACACTTCTTCAAAACCAATTAGGTATTTTCGGAGCTGAACAGCTCTCAAATGATGGCTCAAATTATAATCTTGAGATCATCACAAAATTGGATCAAAGTATAGATCTTGATCGTTTAAAAAAAGCCCTTGATGCTGTCGTAGCAGCTCATCCATATATCAATGTACGTCTGGTGCAGACACCGGATCAGGATGTGCGTCTTGAACTTCCTGATGACGTTTCATTTGATGCACCTATATTTGATATAAACGATCCTGAGATCAGATCAAAGCAGCTTGATCATCCCTATGACTTATTCAACGACCGCTTATTCAGGCTTGAAATCTATCGCACTCCTAACGGAAATTATCTATATACAAATTTTTCTCATCTGATCTCTGACGGCTGGTCTTATCATGTTTTTTTTGATGAGCTTTCAAGAGCTTATAACAACGAACCTCTTCAAGGAGAAGGAACAGCCATTTTGGATCTGCACCATCATGAAGAAGAAGCCAGAAAAAGTGATATATATGAGCAGGAAAAAGCATGGTATCTAAAGGAATTTGCTGATTTTGACGAGGTGGACTCTCTGCCATTACCTGATAAGCAGGACGCGGATGAAAATTTCGAAGAATATACCAGATTGCTATCTCTTGACATGGCTGCATTGGAAGCCTTGCTGCAAAGGACTAAAACCACAAAAGCAACCTTCTTTACTGCTGTTTTTGCCTTAACTCTGTCCAAATTCAGTGCCGACAATAAAGCCTTCTTTACTACTATCTTTCACGGAAGAAAGGATGCCGACATTAAAAGCACACTTTGCATGCTGGTAAAAACACTCCCTGTAGCTGTTGATATGTCCAGTCATACTAATATAGATGACCTGCTTAATACGATCAGAGAGCAAAATCTCAAAACAAGAGACAGCAAGGCTTATTCCTTTGTAGATTTAAGCCGAGATCTGGGTGTAAATAGCAATATCCTATTCGCATACCAAGAGAATTTTCATCATTTTGAATTAAAGACTGACGGACTGACAACCTCTGTCGACTATGTAGATGTAAAAGCACCCGGACTATATTTTTGTACCCAAATATTCAAAAAGGAAGATCGTTACGAGTTTGCATGCCTTTATCCAACTCATCATTACAGCAAGGTCATTATCGAAAGCTTTTTCAATGCCTATCAGACCATCCTTAATGAGATGCTGACCAAAGCTTCGATCTGTGATATTGAAGTTTCAGGCCATAAAGAGCTTGACAGGCTTGATTCTCTTAATACATCTGAATTTCGTAAGGACTTAGGTCAAAAAAGCGTGCTTTCTCTTTTTTATGAAAGCGCAGAAAAATATCCTGATGTAACAGCTGTCGTTTTTAAGGATCACCGTTACACATTTAAAGAGCTGAATGAAATGACCGACCGCCTTGCCGCTGCTATTTATGAGCAGGTAAAAACAAGCGACACAAAATCACAGCCGGTAGTTGCTATCCTTATATCAAGAAACGAAAATATGGTAATCGCTCCATTAGCATGTATGAAAGCCGGCTGCGCTTATCAGCCGCTCGATCCTGCTTATCCGAAGGAAAGGCTCAACTTCATGATTAAGGATTCGTCAGCTGCTCTTGTTATAGAAGAACCCACTTATGCCGATATTCTGGATGAATATAAGGGAAATAGACTTTCTACTGACAGCTTTGACTCTATCTTTAGTACTGACATGCCGTCTGTCAGCCTGCCGGGTGTATCGCCGGAGGATGTCATGGTACTTCTGTATACTTCCGGCTCTACCGGTATGCCTAAAGGAGTCATCCTTGAACAACGCAATATAGCTGTATGGTGTGATTGGCACAGCCATTATTTTGATCTAAAGCCCGGAGACAACCTTGCTTCTTATGCCTCCTTTGGTTTTGATGCTCATATGGCTGATATCTATCCGGCTCTTACCGGAGGCAAAACCGTACATATCATTCCTGAGGAGATCCGCTTGGATCTGATAGCTCTTGATCAATATTTTACGAAAAATAATATCCTTGCTGTCATGATCACTACGGCTGTAGCATCACAATTCGTTACAAATATCCCAAGCAGTAACTTAAAATATCTGCTGACAGGCGGTGAAAAACTGGCTTCACTTAATCCGCCTTTGGATTACACTCTTGTAAATCTATACGGACCAACCGAAACGTCTTTGTGCGTCACTGAAAAAAAGGTACTTGAAAAGGAATCAAATATCCCTATCGGTAAATGCTACGATACCAATAAGCTTTATGTCGTAGATCCTTATATGCACAGACTTCCGATAGGCGCACCCGGTGAGCTTATCATTGCAGGTCCACAGGTCTCAAGAGGCTATCTCAATCGTCCGGATAAAAATGCAGAGGTCTTTATCAGCAATCCTTTTGCAAAAGAGTCAAATCCTCTCTTTTCAAGAGCCTACCGCACCGGTGATATTGTGCGCTACCGCGAAAATGGGGATATCGAATTCGTTGGCCGACGTGATCAGCAGGTGAAGATTCACGGCTATCGTATCGAATTAAAAGAGGTGGAGTCTGTCATCCGCGAATTTGAAGGTATTACTGATGCTACTGTTCAGGCTTATGACGATCCTAACGGCGGAAAGTATATCGCAGCTTATGTATGCACAGATGGCTCTGCAGATGAAAATCCTGTCGATATAGAAGCTCTTAATGCTTTTATTGCAAGTAAAAAGCCTGCATACATGGTTCCGCTTGTTACAATGCAGCTTGATAAAATCCCTCACAATGTCAATCAAAAGGTAGATAAAAATGCCCTGCCAAAACCTGAGCCTAAAGCAAAGAAGTCTTCCTCCTCTGTAAGTGCGCCGTTAAATATCCTTGAAGAGGATATAAAGGCACTGCTTAGCGAGCTTCTTGGAAGTGATGATTTCGGCATTGCAGATGAACTTACGGCTGTCGGTCTTACATCGATCAACAGCATTAAGCTTGCTGCAACATTATTTAAAACTTATGGTATTTCTCTAAATGCCTTTGATCTGCTTGACGGAGCAACGCTCCAAACGATCGAAAATAAGATACTTGAGAAATGGATGCTTCCTACTGATGAGGGCAGCACTGATACTGCCTGCAATAAAAAAGTCCCGGATGATACAGAAAACACAGGAAAACGCAATACATTAAGCGCTCCTCTTGGCTTTGCTCAGCAGGGAGTTTATTCCGAGTGCCTGGCTAATCCCGAAAGTACATTTTACAATATTTCAAATTGTATAAGCCTTCCGGATGGAATAACAGCAGATGCACTGAAAAAAGCACTCTTACGTCTGATCGATGCTCACCCTGCACTTAGAAGTCATTTTGAATCTGATGATACCCAATCTATCATTCAGGTTTCAGATCCGGATCTCGAACTATCCGTACCTATACTTGAAATGAGCGCTGATGAGCTAAATGCTTATAAGAAAAGCTTTGTTAAGCCATTTAAGCTTGAAAAGGCTCCTCTTGTACGCTTTGAGATCGTTAAGTCTGATAAGCTTTATCTTTTGATAGACATCCATCATCTTATTGCCGATGGTGCTTCTATTGATATTATGCTCCATGAGCTGTGCAGTATTATTGACGGTGAGGATATTTCAAATGAATCCTTTACTTGCTTTGACTTTGCATCAGATCAGCATATCACTGAAGCAAATGAAGCCTTCTTTGATGAGCTTATGAGCAGTGTTGATGAGGCATCGCAGCTGATTCCTGATGTTTATGAAAAGGATGCTCCTCATAGTGAAAAAACAGTTTCAGTTCCTGTCGAGCTTGCTCCTGTAAATGAATATGCAAGAGCACATGGAATAACACCTGCTGCTATCTTTTTGTCAGCTTCATTCCTTGCAATAGGACGCTACATATGTGAGGACAATGTATCGATAGCAACCATTTCCGGCGGTCGAAGTGATATCCGCATTTCAAATACCGTAGGAATGTTTGTTAATACACTGCCGCTTGCATCTACGATCAAGGCAGATGAAAAAACGTCTGATCTTATACAAAGGACAGCAGACCTGTTTACATCAGTGATCAGGCATGAAAATCATCCGTTTTCGGCTATTGCTGCAAAATATGACTTTAAGCCTCAGATCTCCTATGCTTATCAGGTAGGTGTATTAAATAAATATGAAACAGAATTCGGCACTCTTGATATTGAAAATCTGGCATCCGATCAGGCAAAGCTTCCGATATCAATACAGATTTTCGGAGATGACCTAAATAAAGGCTTCATACAGATCAACTACGACACTGCTCTTTTCAGTGAAAGCTTTTCTGTTGGATTTGCAAGAAGCATCTCTCACGCTGTAAGCGGTCTTATCAGCCTTGAAAAGGTTGGCGATATCAGCCTTACAGATAAGGATGACTGGAAAATACTGGATGGCTATAATCAGCCGATGCAGCTTGACTTTGACAAAACAGATTCTGTTGTAAGCAAATTCAAAAAGATAGTCAAACAGTTTCCGAATAAGGAAGCAGCCATTTATATGGATAAGGTCTATACCTATAAGGAGCTTGATGAGCTGACAGACCGCTTAGCTTCATGCATCTATGACCGCGTAAGCAAAGTAACAGGCAAGACAGATCTTGCCGAGCAGGTTGTCTCAGTAATAATTTCAAGAAGCGAATATGTATTTCTTCTGCCTCTTGCTATCCTTAAAGCCGGCTGCGGATATGAACCTCTTGATCCAAGCTATCCAAACGAGCGGCTGAATTTCATGGTTAAGGATGCCGATGCCTGCCTGCTTATAGCTGAAAAGGATCTGGCTCCGCTTATAAATGAATATCAGGGTGATGTGCTTTTGCTTGATGAACTGATTGCATCCGCAAAGGCTATAACTGATCGTAAGCTTCCTGAAATGCCTAATGCCCATGATCTGATGATCATGCTTTATACATCAGGTTCAACTGGTCAGCCTAAAGGCTGCCAGATTGAGCACGGAAATATGGTCGCATTTGCCTATGGTTCAAACCACGAAGGTTTTTATACCACAGACGGCAGAACTGCATCCTTTGCCTCATTTGGCTTTGATGTATGTATGTCAGATACCTTCTGTACATTGTTAAACGGTGCAACCCTCTGCGTTATCCCCGAGGATGTACGCATGAACCTGAACTCTCTTGCAGACTATTTTAATAAAATGAGGATCACTCAGGTACTCCTTACAACTCAGGTCGGCGTTCAGTTTGTACAAAATTTCCCGAAGATGGATACTCTTCGTTTTCTTGTTATGGGTGGTGAAAAGCTTCCTGCTCTTTCACCCGATGAGCTGAACTATACTATAATCAACGGCTATGGGCCTACCGAGAACTGCTGCGGTGTCAGCCTGTTTCCTATCCGCTTCTGGGAGCCAAATATCCCTATCGGAAAGCCGATGGTCACAATTGCAGGCTATGTACTTGATAAAAGCGGTCATCGTCTGCCGGCAGGTGCTGCAGGTGAGTTCTGTCTTTGCGGACCGCAGGTTACAAGAGGATATCTCAACCGTCCAGACAAGACTGCCGAAGCTTATACAATATCTCCTTATAACAGCTACAGGATGTATCATACCGGTGATATTGTCCGCTATCGCGAAAATGGTGATGTAGAATTTGTCGGCAGAAAAGACGGTCAGGTAAAGATCCGTGGCTTCCGTGTAGAAACAAAGGAAGTCGAGGCAGTTATCCGTGAATATCCCGGCATCAAGGATGCCACAGTTCAGGCATACAGCTATGATAACGGCGGAAAATATCTTGCTGCATTTATTGTAAGCAGCAATACTGTCAACATCGATGACCTTAACCAGTTTATAAAGGATCGAAAGCCTGCATATATGGTACCTCTTGTTACTATGCAGCTTGAAAATATCCCACTTACAATCAATCAAAAGGTTGATAAGAAATCTCTTCCAAAGCCGGAGATCAAAAAAGCGGCTTATGAAGCTCCTTCAACAAAAGCTGAAGAGGATTTCTGCTCTATATTCCAGCAGATCCTTGCTGTTGAAAGAGTTGGTATAGGTGATGATTTCTTTGAACTTGGCGGTAGTTCGATAAGTGCTATGCGTGTTGTAGTAGCAGCTAATCAGCTCGGCTATGGCATTGTTTATCAAAATATTTTTGAATATACAACACCAAGAGAGCTTGCAGCATTTGCAGGAGGTGAAAACAGCTCTGTTGTTACTGTTAAAAATGAGAATATCACAACGTGTGATTCCTTCTATGGCCCGGAAACAACTGAAATCGGTCCTGACGGATATGATTACAAGGCTGTAAATGAACTGCTCCGCAGAAATACCGTACATGCATTCCTAAACGGCAAAGATCAAGAGCTTGATACTGTTTTGCTCTCAGGTGCAACAGGATATCTTGGAATACATGTTTTTAAGGAGCTTTTAAAACATACAGATAAGAAAATCTATTGTCTTGTTCGCAGCAAAAAAGACAGCTGTGCTGAAGACAGATTTAAGGAGTTTTTGAAATACTATTTTGACGATGATCTCAATGAACTCTTTAGAAATCGTGTTTTCATCATCGAGGGTGATGCCACGGATTCAAAAACGCTTGATAGCTGTCATATAGAAGCACAAAACATTACTGTTATCAACTGTGCAGCCAGCGTTAAGCATTTCTCTAAAGGAAATGAAATTGAACGTGCTAATCTTGGCATTGTTCAGAATCTTATTGACTGGTGCTTAAAAAACAATGCCCGTCTTGTCCATGTTTCTACTGAAAGCATATTCGGACATCCGACAGGCAGTATACCTAGAAAAGGGCTTATATATGATGAGCACATGCTCTACGTTGGTCAGGTTTATGATGACAATCAATATGTACGCTCAAAATTTCTGGCAGAAAGACTGATATACGAAAGCATTCTTAATAAGGGCTTAAATGCCAAAGTACTCCGTGCCGGAAATCTTGCTCCTCGTGTTAGTGACGGACATTTTCAGATAAATTCCGCCACTAACAACTACATGAATACATTAAAGGGCTTTATTGCACTTGGCAAGGTGCCTTACGATGCTGCTGTTGCATCAACTGAATTTTCACCTATTGATAAAACCGCAGAGGCAGTTATACTTCTGTCAAAGACTCCAAGAGAATGTATCTGCTTTATGATGAGCAACATACACCGTCCTCTCATGGGTGATGTAATAGAAGGCCTTAAAGCATATGGCTATGATATCAGCTATGCAGAGAATGAAGATTTCCAGACTGCTCTTCAGGATGCGCTTAAGGATCCGAAGCTTTGCGATATAATGCGTCCGTTTATGGCTTATGCCATGAATGATCCAAAGGATAATTCTTTACTTTCGCTTGATGAGCTTGGAGTATCCTATACTGCTCAGATACTAGCTCGCTTAGGCTTTACATGGCCTGTATGCGGAGCGGATTATTATCAGCTGTTTTTGAATGCACTTAACGGACTTGATTATTAGATCAATAACTTAAAATTCACAGGATAAAGCATATGGATTTACTATTTCATGAACATATTTCAAATATAGCCGCTTCATTTCCTTCGCATATAGCTTTGATCGATGAACAGGGCAGCCTGACATACCGCATGACAGATGAGCTAAGCAATAGCTTAGCCCATGTCCTGCGGCAGGCAGGGCTTGTTCCCTCTGAGGCGGTTGCTGTCCTTGTTTCACGTCAAAAGGAAATTATGCTGGGTGCTCTTGGCATTATGAAAGCCGGCGGGGTTTTTCTGCCTCTTGATGAGGCATATCCGGATGAACGTCTTTTATATATGATGGACGATGCAGGTGTACACTTCATACTCGCTGACCGCGATTTATTTTCAGAAAGAAAGCTTCCTTTAAACGGCCGCCGGGTGTATTTCTTTGATGAGATACAACCTGTTTCTGAGCTTGCTGCATACAAAGGATGCTCTGATGATCCTGTTATGATCCTTTATACATCCGGAACAACCGGAAATCCTAAGGGTGTCATTCACCGTCATGCTCTTCTTCAGGGTGTAAATGACTGGATATGCAATCATGACGGGCTTGACCTGAACCAGGAAAGCCATATGGGCATTATGTCAGGCTTTACCTTTGTTGCAACAAATGTTTTTATGTTCGGAACACTCTTTGGCGGCGGAACACTGCATATATTTCCGAATGAAATAAGGCAAAACACCGATATACTTTACGATCACATAAAGAAAAACGGCATCACACATATATTTACGCCCTCAAGCCTGACTGCAGCGATGGCTGAGGATTATGATACCAGCGGAATAACATTTTTTTCAGGCGGTGAAAAGCTTAGGAACTTCACTCCTTATTCACCTGAAACAAGAGTTTACAACATGTACGGAAGTACCGAGCTTGCAACTATATTTTCCATACGTGTTTTCGGCAATGAAACGATCATGCCTATAGGCTATATTACAAAAGGAGCTACGGCTCTTCTTGTCGATGACGAGCTAAAGCCTGTAAATGAGGGCGAGATAGGCGAGCTGCTCATAAGCGACTGCCGCATGTCTCACAGCTATCTTAACCTTCCGGAGCAGACAGCAAAAAAATGGATCACTATCGATGACACTCTCTATTTTCGCACAGGTGATCGTATGCGAAGAGACGAAAATGGCATCTATTATATCCTCGGGCGAACAGACAACATGGTTAAGCTTCGCGGCTTCCGCATAGAGACAGGCGAAGTAGAAACTCAGGCTGCTAAGGCATTTTCCACCCTTGGGCTTACTGTCGGCCAGATCGTAGTTCTCCTTAAAACAATCAATGGTATCGACCATCTTGTCTGCTACTATGAATCTGAAAATACATATGATACAAAAAAGATTTCAGATGTTATTTCCGGATTTCTGCCTTCTTATATGATTCCGGAAATCTGGCAGTCTGTGAAGGAAATGCCAAGAAATGCCAACGGCAAGGTTATAAGAGCAGAGCTTCCTGATCCCAAGCTTCAGCTTCATTTCCTTGGAGCAATTTCCAGCGAGGCTGAACTTCGAATACTTGAAAGCGCCGGGCAGATATTGAATCTTGACGGAGCAATAGACCCTGATGACAGCTTCATACAGCTCGGCGGTGACTCGCTAAGAGCCATGGAGCTTGCTTCAATGCTTGATGCACAGGGTATAAAGATCAGCGGTGCAAAAATACTTTCACTTCAGTCGCTAAGAGATATTGCTGATTCTGCCGAAATCAGATATGAACGTCTCTGGACTGTCGATGAATTTGAGGCTGTCAAATATGCATACCTTGCACATGGAGAAACTGTACTTAAGGTGCTCCCGCTTACAGCAAGGCAGGATGACCTTATCTGTCAGCAGCTTATCCATCCTGACCGCCTGATATCAGATATACGCTTTATGTTTATATTTGAAAGCAGGTTTAATGAAGATGTTCTTCGTCAGGTGCTTGATGAGCTTTCAAAAGAACATCCTGAAATGAGAACCTCTATTGCCTACCATGATGTATCTGTGCTTCAAGGTGTGATAACCAACAGAAGGATTCCTCTTAAGGTAATTAAAAGCAACGATACTGATATCGCAAAGGCCTATGCCCAAATATCCAAAGATGATTCTTCAAAGAGCTTTGATATGCAGTTTTCTCCTATGCTCGATATCACATGCATTGACAGGATAAATGAGCCGTCATGCCTTGTGCTCAGTGCAAATAAAATAATCTATGAGCCTTCTTTTCTTCGTATGCTCCTTTCGGAAATGTTTGAGCTTCTGCTTAAATATTATCCAAATGACAATGAGCTGCGTTCATGGATGGAGCTTTTTAGAGAAGCAATGGATATAGATACCGGCGCTGCTGTAAAGAAAAAGCCTTCTGATATAGCTCTTATTGATAAGACAATGCCTGATGATATATTTATATATTCAGATAAACCTGACAAAAAAATATTCTTTATTCATACAGGAAATACCGGAAGCAGTGCTTACTATCCGCTGGCACAAAGAATCCAAAAGGATTATTCATTTGCGGTAATTGAACCTTATAACCTTTATCATATGTCAGATGCACGCTGCGGTATAGAAAACATCGCCGCAAAATATATAGAAATATTAAAAAAATATCAGCCAACCGGACCATATATCTTGGGCGGATGGTGCTACGGTGGTGTTGTCGCACATGAAATGGCCTGCCAGCTTGAAGCAAATGGTGAAGTTGTTGAGCATCTTATCATGCTCGATTCACATGCCTTGTCAGATTCTCGTATGAGAGAGCTTGCTGCACCGATGCAGGCTACAGTCAAGCGCAGCTACTTTGAAACCTGTCCATTATTTAAAGAGCTTCGGGAAAATGGTATGCTTGACGCTGTTGTTGAAAATGCCTCCCGTGTTACAAAAGATCTAAATAACCACGTTCCGAAGCTTTATCACGGCGCTGTTACTTATTTTAAGCCTGATCGAACTCCTGCTTCTGCCGAAGGCGATGTACTTAAATACTGGCAGGAAATGATGAAGCTTCAGGCCGGAAATTATGAGAACTATTGTGAAAAGAACAAGCTTGAGGTAATTCTGACTCCACGTGAGCATGATGAAATGATGGCTCCGGATGCCCTTGATATAATCGTTCCGAAGCTTTATCAAATATTGGGCAAATAAAACATACAGATGTCATTATCTGCCATAAAACATATGATAGGACTGTTGTACTATATCGATACTTCAGTCCTATTTTAAATTTTTCAAAAAAAATTATTTTTTTTTATTTTTTCTCTTGACATATTCATATTACCGGTATATGATAATCAGGCATGGTTGATTGGTCAAGCGGTTAAGACGTCGCCCTCTCACGGCGAAAACAGGGGTTCGATTCCCCTATCAACTGTATTTAAGACATAGGTTTTCCTATGTCTTTTCTTTTTATGTAAATTTCTTTAACTATTGTATTGACAATACACTTCCAGATTGATATATTCATGAACGCAAATGTTGATTAGTCAACATTCGACATAAAATCACGTTAAACTCCAATTAACACAGAGGATTTGAAAGTCAAACTTTTCAGATCCGCCTTTATGATGTGAATAAACATCAGGAAAGGATAAATCATGATAGAACGCTTCGAGCAGCTTACTCTCGGCGTATCAAGGGTATACAAAAGCATTCAAAAGATAAAAAAACAATCCATGGAATTTATGGGACTTAAAAGCACGCATGTTATGTGCCTCTACTATCTCGGTATATATAATGACGGGCTCACTGCCTCAGAACTCTGCAGGCTATGCATGGCAAACAAAGCCGGTATATCCCGTATATTAAATGACCTTGAAAGCCAAGGACTTATAACCTATCTGCTCCCTCCGGGCGGCAAAAATTACCGAAGCAAGGCAATCCTTACACCGCTTGGAAAAACCTATACCTTAAAGGTCAATAAGCAGATATTAAAAGCAGTCCGTGCAGCAGGCGAGGGACTAGCTGCTGATGAACGAGAAACATTTTATAAGGTACTTATCCAAATAGCAGATAATCTTGAAGCCTTTTGCGGCTGAAAAAAAACAAATTCAATGATGTAATTTACATCAGAAAAGAGGAATCAATGAATCACTTAAAAGAAGTTTACTGCCGAACCTTTCAAAAGGGAATGAAGGCTGCTCTGCCTGTTCTTCCGTACAGAAAGCCTAAGATTGTCGGAAGTGTAAGATCTCTTCCTGAGGTCATACTAAAGAACAAATGCTCAAAAGCCCTTATTATCACAGATGCAGGAATCATGAAGCTTGGGCTTACAAAAAGACTTGAAGATTCTCTTTCAAAGAATGATATTCCTTATTTCATATATGACAGGACCTGTGCCAATCCGACTACAGACAATGTAGCAGAGGCTCTCGAGATTTATAAAGAAAATGAATGTGATTGTATAATCGGCTTTGGCGGCGGTTCAAGCATGGATTGTGCAAAGGCAACAGGTGCAAGAGTTGCTAAGCCAAAACAAACACTTGCAGATATGAAAGGAATCCTTAAAGTCCATGGCAAGCTCCCATTGCTTATGGCTGTCCCTACTACCGCAGGAACAGGAAGCGAGACAACTCTTGCTGCGGTTATCGTAGATTCCAAAACGCGTCACAAATATGCGATCAATGACTTTCCTTTGATCCCGCGTATAGCAGTCCTTGATCCGAAGGTCACTCTCTCACTTCCGCCGTTTATAACCGCTACGACCGGTATTGATGCACTTACACATGCCGTAGAGGCTTATATAGGCCGCTCAACAACTCCTGCAACAAGAAAAGATGCTCTGCAGGCCGTTAAACTTATATTTGAAAATCTTGATACAGCGGTTACCGATGGTCAAAACATAGATGCAAGAAGAAACATGCTTCATGCTGCATATTATGCCGGCTGTGCATTTACCAAATCCTACGTTGGATATGTACATGCCGTAGCCCATTCACTTGGCGGAGAATACAACATCCCTCACGGTCTTGCAAATGCTGTACTTCTTCCTTTTGTACTTGAGGCATATGGTTCTGTGATCGATTCCAAATTAAAGGACTTGGCAATAGCTGCAGGTGTTGCTCTTGAAACCGACGAGGATGCTTTAGCTGCTGCAAACTTTATACAGGCTATAAAGGATATGAAATCACGCTTTAATATACCGGATACTATCCCTGAAATACAAAAAAAGGATATCCCAAAGCTTGCAAACTATGCTGATAAAGAAGCAAATCCTCTTTATCCGGTTCCGGTCCTTATGAATGCCAAAGAACTTGAACAATTTTATTATATTCTCATGCCACAGCCAAACAAAACAGACGAAGCATAAATATCGGAGAGTGCTATGAACAAATTAGAAATAACCAAACTTGTTGACAAGCAGCATAAATACTTTCTGACAGGTGAAACGCTCGATGTTTCCTTCAGATTAAACGCATTAAAAAAATTAAAAAAAGTAATAATAGAAAATGAGCAGGCTATAAACAGCGCCATAAGACTTGATCTTGGCAAAAGCGGATTTGAATCATATATGTGCGAAACCGGTATAGTATTAAGCGAAATATCCTATATGCTGAAGCATATAAGAAAATTTTCAAAAGAAAAGCGCGTCAAGACTCCTCTTGCACAATTCCACTCAAGGAGCTTCAAGAAGCCTTCTCCTTATGGCGTTACACTTATCATGAGCCCTTGGAATTATCCGTTTCTCCTTACGATCGAGCCTTTAGTAGATGCCTTATCCGCAGGAAATACTGCTGTACTTAAGCCAAGTGCATATTCACCTAATACAAGTGCACTTATACAAAAAATGATATCCGAGTGCTTTAATCCTGAATATGTAGCTGTTGTAACCGGCGGACGAGCTGAAAATACAGCTCTTCTTGATACTCCTTTTGATTACATCTTCTTTACAGGAAGTATGGCAGTCGGCAGGGAGGTAATGAAAAAAGCATCTTCGAACCTTACGCCTGTAACTCTTGAGCTTGGCGGAAAGAGTCCCTGCATTGTAGACAAAACGGCAAATCTTAAGCTTGCAGCTAAAAGAATCGTATTTGGCAAATATTTAAACTGCGGCCAAACATGCGTTGCACCTGATTATGTTTACTGTGACAAGAGTATCAAGGACGATCTTATTAAAGAAATAAAATCACAGATAATAAAGCAGTATGGTGATTTTCCTCTTGATAACATCGACTACGGAAAGATCATAAACGAAAAGCATTTCAACCGTATTAATAAGCTTATAGATAAAGAAAAAATCGTTTTTGGAGGAAGCACTAATCAAAATACTCTGCAGATCGAGCCTGTTGTAATGGACAATGTCACTTTTAACGATGCAGTTATGCAGGAAGAGATATTCGGTCCTGTAATGCCGATACTTACCTATGAAAATCTTGACGAGGCTATCAGCAAAGTAAACTCTCTGCCTCACCCTCTGGCACTTTATTTCTTCTCGTCAGATAAAGCAGCAATTAAAAAAGTTACTGCCTCATGCGGATTCGGCGGCGGATGCATCAATGACACTATAATACATCTTGCGACCAGCCAGATGGGCTTTGGAGGCTTTGGAGCATCCGGCATGGGCTCATATCACGGAAAGGATGGCTTTGATACATTTACGCATTACAAGAGTATTGTAGATAAGAAAACCTGGCTTGATCTTCCTATGCGATACCAGCCATATACAGATTCTCATAACAAAATGATACATTTCTTTATGAAATAGCCTGTATCAAAAAAAAAATCAAAAAACAGTATGTG
>CAVLAA010000009.1:0-1300 GCA_963660835.1 bacterium | reverse complement strand
TTAATTATAGAATTAATTTAAATTATAGAATTGAATGGAAATTAGAGATGAAATTTGAGGAAAAATTATATTCACTCAGAGAAGAAAAGAAAATAAGCCAAAATGAATTAGCAGAAATATTAGATGTATCACGGCAGGCAATTTCAAAATGGGAAATGGGACGAGCCATGCCAGATACAAAACATTTAATTTTAATCAGTCAGTATTTTAATGTCTCGTTAGATTATCTTGTTAATGACGATATAAATGATAAAGATACAAAAACACATGTTCGAAAAGATATCTCAAATAAAAAAAATACAGTGGCTGAAAAATGTAAAAAGAAAATAATATCCAGAATACTGATCGTAATTTTACTGCTTGCTATTTTGATATGTGGAAATTTATTCCATTCGCCTGCCGGATCAAGTATTATATTTTTTTCAATAGTAATAGTGCTTGCAATATCTGCAGCTTATACGCGAATAAGGGATTTATTCCATCAGAAAAATAATCAAAAAGAAGGAGGCAAAGATAAAAAATCAACTGAGGAAAAAAAATAAAAAGCTTATGGAGGTAGGTTATGAGAAAAGGATTAAAAAGAGTAATAGCAATGTTACTTGCTGTGATTACTATAACGGTTGGAACTTCATTATGTACATTTGCAGCGTGGAAAGATACTCCAAGTGCCAAACTCAAAAGCGATAATACCATTAGTTTTACGGGACTTTCGGAGTTAGCTATCAATGAAAGTATCAAATATGAAATTATAGATTCCAACGGTAATCCGGCGACTGTTGGAATTGAACGTGTTGCCAGTAAGACCAGAGCTAGCGGAAAAGAATGGAAAATCTGGTATACAGGAGTAAGTATTAACGCACATTTTTATATGACAGTCTCAAACAATAAAGTAACGAGTGTATATGACAAATGGATTTTAGTTGTTGGCGGAACATTTAATAATGAATCTTTGACAAGAACTTCTACATACGGAAAACTTTCTTTTAACGTTGAGGCCTATGCAGGTGTTCTCGAAGCTACATGCTGGTTAAAAGGAACTGTTACAGGCTCTGAAAACAAGGTAGATGTTACATGGTCTATGTAAATAAACGTAAAGTAGGGTGTGTATATGACTGTTACAATTATACTTGCAGTTTTGCTAATACTGCTTATTACACTGATAATTTATATTATAAATAAATTAAAGTAATTTACCAAATGTCGCCGTAAAGCCCCTAGCTTTAGGTTACTTGTAGTGGTCAAGCCTTTTTGTAACAGTTGTGGCTAAAAGTTCCATGGATTGTTGCTTGGATGCTACCAG
>CAVLAA010000008.1:4930-40413 GCA_963660835.1 bacterium | reverse complement strand
TTCTTCACATTAAATGATGCTGTTTTTGATTATAAATTTGCGGTCTGTGCAGTTTAATTGATACCAAATTTTCAAATAAAATGTGTCTCACTCAAATAAAGTGAATGAGACACAAGTGTATTATCCAAGTTCGCAGTCATTTATTGCCTGCATAACGATGTCCGCTGTAATGAGATTAGCCTTACTACTGTCACCTATAAGCATGGATATATTGCAGTATTTGTTAATAAGTCGTGGTGTAACATCGGCAGCATTAAGTATAGCTTCTATAGTGGCGTCATCAAAGATGGTTTGATTACAACCGGCGCCAATGAGTTTTTCAGAAATGTAAGTTTTACCTTCTTCCTTTGATAAACCTTCAAGATTGTAATTCATGATAATACGCTGTTTTAAAGGTTCATGGATCTGAAGCTGCAGCGTAGAGTTAAGCTTCGGAAGACCAACAAGCAGAATGGCGGCTCGATCTCTTGAATTCATTTCAAAATTAAAAAGAATTTTAAGATCATTGAGGATCGCATTATTAATGTAATTAGCCTCCTCAATAATGATTACCGGTGTTTTTCTCTTTTCAATAGAAAGTCTTGTTATTTCATCTTAGATGATCCGGAAATTATCAGATTTCTTAAAGGCAGGCTCATTGCCAAATTCCTTAACTTGATTTCTGTAGAAATCATTAGGGGTAAGAGTTGAGAGAGAGGAATATACAACTAAAAACAAAAAAAACATTGGTTATATCATCAATCGATATCTCCAATGTCCTTTTGCCTTTTTATAACAGTATGATATTATTCTCAGCACATTTTTTGATCATTTCATCCGGCCAGATAGAAGCCTGAACTTCTCCTACATGTGCTCTGTTCAAAAGAAGCATGCAAAGCCTCGACTGTCCAATGCCGCCTCCGATCGTATACGGAAGTTCACCTGCAAGCAGCATTTTATGAAACGGAAGCTCTGCTCTTTCCTCACAGCCTGCCTTCTTTAGCTGTTCCTTTAGCGATTCCTCGCTTACTCTTATTCCCATGCTTGATATCTCAAGTGCTCTGTTAAGCGGCGGAAACCAAAAAAGTATATCTCCGTTGAGATGCCAGTCATCATAATCAGGTGCACGTCCGTCATGCGGTTCACCGTTGGCAAGCTTATCTCCTATATGCATTATAAATACACAGCCGTATTTTTTACATATAAGATTTTCTCTTTCTTTTGCACTGCGATCAGGATAAAGCTCAAGCAATTCCTCAGTAGTAACAAAATGTATCTCCTCCGGAAGTTTTGCCACTGCCTGCGGATATTTATACCAAACTTCATGCTCCATATGCTTGATTATCTTAAATATATGGCATACAACTTCTTTAAGCTTTTCCTCTGTTCTCTCTTCCTTGTTGATGACAAGCTCCCAATCCCATTGGTCGACATATGATGAATGAAGATTATCCAGCTCTTCATCACGCCTTATGGCATTCATGTTTGTATAAAGGCCTTCACCCGGCTTAAATCCATATCGCTTAAGTGCCAGTCTTTTCCATTTTGCAAGCGACTGAACAACCTCCATATCCCTTCCGGGTATATTTGCTATATCAAAGCTTACTGGTCTCTCAATACCGTTAAGATTGTCGTTTAATCCGGACTCCTTTGTTACAAATAACGGTGCGGAAATACGTTCAAGATTCATTTCCTTTCCAAATTCCTTTTGAAATGTATCCCTTATATATTTTATAGCGGACTGTGTCTCGCGAACACTTAAATGCGGATCATACCCCTTAGGTAAAATTAAACTCATGATCAACCTTCTTTCATAATTATATTGGATGTTTGTGTATTAGCACATATTAAAAATGTTAACAAATCCAACGTGAAATTTCAAGAAAATAAAGACATTGCCTATATCAAAGGGTATAATCAGATTGCGATGTCAAAATAATATTAAAGGGTAATTATATATGAAAAAATGTCTTCTTGTCTCCGGCGGAGAATTTTCATCGATATCTGATATTGATTCCTATAATCTCATCATAGCATGCGATAAAGGCTATGAGCACTGTCAAAAAATGAAAATAATCCCCGATATAGTTATCGGAGATCTTGACTCATGTACTATTAAGATAGATCATGACATAAAATTAAAAAAGCTTAATCCTATAAAGGATGACACTGATACAATAAGCGCTGTAAGGTATGCTCTTTCCAATGGATATGATCAAATCGATATATGCTGTGCCTTTGGCGGAAGATTCGATCACAGCATTGCAAACATCCAAACTGCTGCCTTTATCATGGAGCACGGAGCAAAAACCTGTATCACCGGAAAAGATACTATGCTTTTTTCAATTAACAATGAGAGTATTTCTATTCCCAAAAAAGAAAACTGCTATCTTTCCGTTTTTTCTCTTTCAAATAAAAGTACCGGTGTAAGCATTACAGGAACCAAATATGAAGTAAGCAATATAACTCTTACCAATACCTATCCCATCGGCACCAGCAACGAATGGGCGAATGATAATGCTTCAATTTCCGTTGAAAACGGAATGCTTATTGCAGTCATATCCAAAAATGTAAAAATCCATTAAACAGCAACAGACTGCCGTATCAGCCATGGTACGGCAGTCTAAATAGTGAGGGTAGTTTGGTATATTAAGCCTGCTCGATATAATCATCGATCATTTCAAACAGCTCTTTTTCTTTTTTAATGATCTTTTTTCTTTTTTCTTTATTACGTCTTTCGTTTTCCTTCTGGTTTAATTGCATTACAACAGATCCAAAAATTGTTTTATAACTGATTGTGTTCTGCATAAATCTTCTCTCCTTATTTTGAGGGTAGTGAGCCCAAGGCAAGCAAAACCTCAGGCTCTATTAAATTATGGCTTTCTGATATTAGACAATTTTTTAATTTGTTTTGCGGCTGCGGTTATAATTGATCAGACAGCCTGCTTTTACGATCTTCTTCTCATCCTCTGTCATATCCGAAATATAAAGAGATATTTCGTTTACTTTTTCACCTAAAACATAGGCCTTAATATCATTCATATCCCCATCAAATGCTTTTCTTATGTTCGGTACATATATATAATCTCCGACTTCAAATTCAGGTACTTCCTTCATCTGGAACGGGATCATTCCCCAGTTCATAACATTTGACCTGTATCTCTTGGTTGCATATTCTGTGCAAATATTTGCAAGTCCGCCAAGAACTCTCTGACAGCTTGCCGCCTGCTCTCTTGCAGAACCATCACCCGGCTTTACGCAATAGATCATGCTGCCTATTTCTACCTTATTAATATCAACATTAGGTGTGAGACTCTTTATTTTTTCATATATATCGCTTAGCTCACCTGCATTTTTGCCTTCCAGTCTGCTCTTTTCAAGTGCAAATACCTCTTTTGCCCTTCCTACATAATTAGGATCTCTTCGTGAAAGTGCAAATTCAGCAAGCCCCAAAGGATTTGATCTGTATGAAGATGTTTCTCCCGAAGGTATGAGTTCATCTGTTGTTGTTACCTTATCCATAATTTTTGAGCACACTCTAAGCAGGATATTATCAGCAAGTTCCTCCATATTCGGCCAATCCTTTATATTGGGGCCATAAACCAATTCCTGATCTGCTTTTGCAGCATTGTATCCCTGATATACTCTTGCTTTATATGCCGAGTCATCAAAATTGTATTCAGGAACTGCATAATCATCCGCATACTTCTCAGCTGATGTAAGTATGCCGCCGTTTGCTGCTGTTGCTGCAATTGAGCGTGCATCCATGAGCGCAACTGCCGAAAGCTGTCCGACACCCGGCTTTGAACCTTCTCTGTTCGGGAAGTTTCTTGTAGTATGTCTTATGCTGAATGCATTGTTTGCCGGTGTATCTCCTGCTCCGAAGCATGGACCACAGAATGCAGTCTTGATATTTGCTCCTGCAGCCATAAGTGCTGAAATAGCACCCTTCTCAACAAGATTCATAAATACAGGCTGCGATGAAGGATATACTGATAATGTAAACTCATCATTTCCTGTTGTGGCATTCTTAAGGATATGAGCTGCCTCCATAACATTTGTATAATTACCGCCCGCACATCCTGCAATGATTCCCTGCTGAACCTGAAGTCCTTTAGCTGTTATCTTATCTGTCAGACTAAAATGAACCTCTGGATTTTCAGTAATAGCTGCCGCGTTTTTCTCAACCTCTCGAAGGATGTCTCCGAGATTTGCATTTAATTCATCTATTTCATATGTATTGCTTGGATGGAAAGGAAGTGCGATCATCGGCTTTACTTTGCTTAAATCAACATAAACCATTCCATCATAGTAAGCTACCTCTGCAGGATTGAGCTCAGTATAATCTGCTCCTCTTCCATGAAGAGTAAGAAATGCCTTTGTATCTTCATCTGTTCTCCATACAGATGAAAGACATGTTGTTTCTGTTGTCATAACATCTATTCCGTTACGATAATCTGTTGTCATAGATGAAACACCAGGTCCTACAAATTCCATAACCTTGTTTTTAACATATCCGTTTTTAAAAACCTTACCGATTATTGCAAGTGCAATATCCTGAGGTCCAACTCCCGGATTCGGCTTTCCTGTAAGATATATTCCTATTACACCCGGATAGCTAATATCATATGTATCACATAGAAGCTGCTTAACAAGCTCTCCGCCTCCTTCTCCTATTGCCATAGTTCCAAGTGCGCCATATCTTGTATGCGAATCTGAACCCAATATCATCTTTTTGCAGCCTGCCATATTTTCTCTCATATATTGATGAATTACAGCTATATGAGGCGGAACGTAAATTCCTCCGTATTTTTTTGCAGCTGACAAACCGAATACATGATCATCCTCATTTATTGTTCCTCCGACTGCACATAAGGAATTATGGCAGTTGGTCAGAACATAAGGTATCGGAAATTTTTCCATTCCTGAAGCTTTTGCAGTCTGGACAATACCGACAAATGTAATATCATGAGATGTCATAGCATCAAATTTTATTTTTAAATGCTCCATGTCACTCGATGTGTTATGTGCCTGCATGATAGAATATGCAATAGTTCCTTTTTTAGCCTCATCTTTTTTATATATTTTATTTTCAGCTTCCGGTATTATTTCTGTTCCGTTAACAAGAAAAACACCGCCGTCATAAAGCTTTACCATTTAGATACTCCTTCATCTCTTATGCTTATTTATTTTTGATCTGATGTACAACATCCATGATCGTGCCGTCGCGTGCTTCTATGATTCCTACAATTCGATCCTCGAACTGAACCGGATCCGGCTCTCCTACAATTCCATATGCGATATCTCTAAGCTCTTCTATTGTTTTAAGCGGGATTGTATCAACATCCTTTAAGGCTTCCAAAATGTCAGGCCTTGCCGGATTTACTGCAACTCCATAATCAGTAACAACTACATCTACAGATTCTCCAGGTGTTGTAACTGTAGTTACATTTGTACAGATTGCCGGAATTCTTCCCTGAAGCAGCGGACAAATGACTATTGTACACTTAGCTCCCTGTGCTGCATCCGGATGACCTCCCTGTGCACCTGTTATCATGCCGTCTGAACCCACAACTACATTACAGTTAAAATTGACATCTACCTCAAGTGAAGCCAAAACAACGTAGTCCAGTTTATTAACAAATGCACCCTTGTTAAATGGATTTGCATATGCTCCCGCACTTATACGAAAATGATTTGGTCTTATGATATTGTTTACCGCATCTAAGTCAAAGGCCTGCGTATCCATAAGACATCCTATCTGTCCGGCCTCGAGCATATCAACCATAGGCTTCGTCATTCCGCCGACTGCAAATCCCATTTTTATATCGCGTTCCTTCATTATCTTTCCAAGTGAGATCGCAGATGCTATTGATGCTCCGCCTACACCTGTCTGATATGAAAATCCATTTTTAAAATATGGTGTATTTACTACAACCTGCGTACAATACTCAGCCATCATGATTTTTCTGACATCAGTAGTCGGCTTTGCTGCTCCTGTTGCAATTTTTTCAGGCAAGCCGATCTGATCAACAACGCATACATAATCAACCTTTGTGCCGGCAACATGTGCCGGATAATTCGGGAATGGCACAAGACAATCTGTAATTGCGACAACCTTATTTGCATGGTTTCCGTCTACAAATGAATACGAAAGTACTCCACAGTTGCTTTTTCCTCCTACCGCACGACAGTTTCCGTAATCATCACATGTAGGTGCACCGATAAATGATATATCTATCGTAGTCTCACCTGTCTGGATCGCTCTGACACGTCCTCCATGTGAACGCATTATCGCAAGCCCTTTAAGCTTTCCGTTTGATATAGCCTCTCCTATCTTTCCTCGTACACCGGATGATTGAATTCCGGTAATAGTACCATCCTCTATCATAGGAACAAGTGCATCATGTGCTTTTCCAAGAGACGAAGCACATATCGTAACATCTTTAATGCCCATTTTCTGTACTTCAGTCATAACCATATTTACGATAAGGTCTCCCTCTCGGAAATGATGATGAAATCCAAGTGTCATTCCGTCATGTGCACCGCATTTAACCAAGGCATCATGGATAGAATCAACCATCTTGCTCGTATTGTGATCCATCACAACCTTTACTATCGGTCCCTGCTTATGAAACTCCATTCCTTCTTTGTAATTGTTTCCCCGGAAGACTTCCTTTCCTGTCTGTTTAATAATCTCTTCAGGGATATCTCTTCCAACTGCATTGATCATCTTATAAGTCCCCCTTGTATACTCCTGATGCCTTTGCAAGCTCTATAACCCGCTTTGCACCATCATAAAATGCAATATCGATCATCTTTCCGTCTACGGTAAACACTCCAATTCCAAGTGCCTTCTTTTCATCTATTTCCTTTACAACCTTCTCTGAGAATATTATCTCCTTTTCGGTAGGCGTATATATACGATGAACAGCCTCTATCTGTCTTGGATTTATGATCGATTTTCCGTCAAATCCCATCATTTTGATCATCTTTACTTCTTTTTCAAAGCTTTCCATATCATCAAGATTTGTAAATACAGTATCGAAGCACTGGACCTTTGCTGCTCTGGCTGCAATTATCATCATCTGCCTTGCTCCCGCAAATTCAACACCTGTTCCGGATATCGTTGTCTGAAGATCCTTTGAATAATCTCCTCCGCTTAATGCTATTCCGAATAACCTTTCTGATGCTGTACAGATCTCAAGAGCATTCATTATTCCCATTGCTGATTCGAGTGCAGCCATTATCAGGGTTTTTCCCTCCGGAACTCCAAATTCCATCTCTGCCTTACGTATTTCTTCCTCTACGAGCTTTACATCTTTTGCACTCTCTGTCTTTGGGATACGTATGGAGTCAGCTCCTCCTGATACACAGACTCTTATATCTTCTCTCCAATAGTCCGTATCAAGTCCATTTATACGAACTACCTTCTCCACTCCATGATAGTCGATCTCACGAAGCGCATGATAAAGCGAATATCTTGCAGCATCTTTTTCCTTTTCAGCTACTGCATCCTCAAGATCAAGCATGATTGAATCCGGTTTATAGATATACGGATCCTTAATGAGTCCCGGTTTCTGACAATTCAAAAACATCATCGTCCTTCTTAATCTTTTCTTATTTGGATTGATCATCGGATCACACCTCCCCACGGCAAATCAGACGTTTTCCCATTTGAACGATATACAGCGCACTCTACTCTTGCTTTTAATGTACAATCAAGAGCTCCTTTATCTACAACATGAACTCTTGCATCTGTAACCTCTAATCTGTCTAAGGTTTCCAAAACAACCTTTTTGATCTGTCTTCCATACTGCTGTATAACGCTGCTGTCAAGATCAAGTCTGATACCATCTTTATATTCATTTGGCTCTACAGTTACCATTGCGTCACTTGACTCCAAGGTTCCTGCTACCGCTGGTTTTTCAATATTCACTTTTTTATCCTCCTGTTTTCATTTTAAATTTATATACATAGCTTTGTATAATTGCCAAAAGGAATGATATTATACGAATAAATTATATATGCCGGTAAATGCCATAATAGCCAGTATTATAAGATTGAATGCCGAAACTGCGAAAAGCTCAATAAACAATCTGTTTTGAGGAAATCTCTTTTCAGAATCCTTCTGCTGTGCTACACCAGCCATTATAAGCGCTCCTGTTGTTGAAATAGGTGTATATCCTGCTATTGTTCCTCCTATAACTACCATCGCCACAAGCGTTACACCTGATACTCCTATACCAGATGCAAGACCTCCGCAAACCGGGATAAGCGTTGGGAATACAACTCCGAGTCCTGAACTGAAAAAAGACATAACACCGGCAAGGATTGCCATAATAGGTGCCGCACTTTCTTTACCCATGATCTCTTCAAGTGCATTTACAAGAATTTCCACACCTCCTGAAAGAGAGATGATATTCATGAGCATTCCCACTCCTAAAACCATGATTATTACATTCCATGGAACTCCTGCCACAGCCTTTTTTTCATTTCCGCAGCCTAAAATGCAAAGGATCGATCCAACCAAAAATCCTGTAAGACCGGCATTCCATGAAAGAGCAAGAACTCCTATTGCAAGAACTGCAAGTCCTGCTATAGATGCCCATTGCTGCCAGCTAAATCTTGAAAGCTTTTCTGTCTGCGTATTTTCTGCATTTTCAGACTTATTGATCCTCCAGCCTTTATAATAGATATAAACAACTGCAGCACAAATTATTGTAGTTACGATAGTGCAGATCATGATCGGTATTGTATCGGCAGCAAGTCCCTGCTCTTCCATGAGATCACGTACAACAGCAGCCTCCGGTGTCAATGGGCTCATTCTTCCGGCCATAGCGCCCATATCGCCTATGATAGATGTCATGATCGGATTTATTCCTGCTGAAATAGAAATAGGAATTGCTATAAGAGGAATGATCGCAAGACACGGAATGGATCCGGGTCCCACTGCGCTAAGAACCATTCCGATACCAAACATTACAAATGGAATAGTTCTTGCAGGAACTCTGCTTACGATTTTTCTGGCCAAAAGCTCAAGTGTACCGTTTCCGTTTATGATTGCAAACAAGTATGTAACTCCTGCCATCTGTATAAATAACGATGTACTGAAGCCTGAAATAACCTCTTTAACTGTAAGTGCATCCGGAAATGCCAGCACCAGGATCATTGCAAATCCAATACTCAAAATTCCGACATTTATATTTCTTAGAAATCCTATAACTATAGCAACCAATAATAAAACTAATGAAATAACACCTAAATTCATACCTTACTTCCTCCTATGCAAAAATGATGCAGACCGGGCTTCCGGTCTTGACAATATTGAGCGTCGGAATCAATTGTCCTGTTGATTGATCAAAGTCAAATTCGACGATCGTATCACTGTCTTCATTTGCTACATAGCATTTTCCGTTTTTTGCAAAACAGAAAAATCTCGGTGTTTTTCCAAGGCATGAGAAGAAGCCTGTATTTTTCAAATATCCCGTAACCGGATCTATCCTATAGACTGCTATACTGTCTGTATATCTGTTTGAAACAAGTACAAACCTTCCGCTTGGGTCTATCATTACCTCACTCGCATCAGAGTATCCTGTAACTGTTTCAGGCACTGTTGTCAGCTCCTGTAAAGCTTCAAAACTTCCGTCTTTCTCATCAAATCTGAAATAAAGAACCTTGTTTCCCTTTTCCTCACACATATAAACCCAGCGATTGTTTATATGTACTGCTGCATGTCTTGGCTCATCCCATGTTCTTGAGAAGAATTGTGCTGTCTGTGAAAACTCTCCTGTCTGATGATCATATTTAAGTGCTCTCATCTGACCATATCCATTGATTCGCCCTTGCGCACATGCAAATATATAATTTTTTGTCTGGTCCCAAATACATTGATGTATTGTAGAAACCTTTCCCTCTCCCTTGCCTTCGTATGTATATTTAGCTGTTACTTCACCCAATGAGCCATCCGAATTTCTGTTTATCGTATACAGTGTTCCGCCCTGCAGGGTTGCTACTATTATGCGTTTATTTTCCTTATCAACTGTTATATCGACCGGATTTTTTCCGCCAATATCAATCGTGTTTAAATGCTCAAGCTTATGATCTTCCAAAATTTTGTAACTGCTTACTTTTGTAAGATCGCCATGGACTGAATATAAAAATTTCTTTGTTATATCCATTGTCTGATATGACGGATTCGGCTCAGTTTCAAGACACTGAATAAGCTTCCATTCACCTGTCATGTCATTTATTTCATAAACGCTCAAGCCCTTCCCTCTGGCATTTCTTTCTTTTGTAGTTCTGCAGCCAACATATGCATAGCTCATGTTTTATGACCTCCTTGTTAAAAAGTTCACGAAACACAGTTGTGTTTCTCATCCGCTTTTGTTTAAGAAAATCATATGTAATTTCTATGTAAAGATGAACTTCGCAAAACGAATGAGCGGGATATTCCACAATGGAATATCCCGCTCATAAATAGAACTGTTTATTTAATTTTCGAATTTTATTTTTATAAAGCTTTATGAAGACCTTCAAGCATTTTCTTCAGTTCGCCAGCTTCCATCTGTCCCGGTGCGGATGCTTTTCCGACAGAGCCAAATGTAAGAGCAGAGCCAAATACCTCTCCGCAAATACGGCTGATAACTCCTGTTCCTGCCATAGACATTGTTATGATCGGGCGATCAGCATAATTACTTGTCATCTCATTTGTTGCCTCAAGAAGTGTAAGAACATCCTTTTTGCTGTTTGGCATAACTGCTATCTTAGGAATATCTGCACCAAGCTCCTGCATCTTGCGCAGTCTGTAGATAATATCTGATTTCTCAGGTGTTTTGTCAAAATCATGATTAGATGCGACAACCTTTACTCCATATTTGTGAGCACCTTCGATAACTGCCTTTACGGCATCATCACCCGTAAATGCCTCCATATCAACAAGATCTACATATCCTGTAGCACTTATTTTTTGATTAAGCTCAACATATGCAGCTGTTTCGATAGCCTTTTCTCCGCCTTCCTTTGATGTACGGAAAGTAAAAAGAACAGGTATATCTCCTAAGGCTTCTCTTAGCTGCTTTGCAGTCTCCTTTACCTTTTCAAAATCAAATATATCTTCATACCAATCTACTCGCCATTCTACGAGATCAGCTCCGACAGAAAGAAGATTATGTGCAGCTTCAAGAATTTCATCTCTCGTTTTTCCGACGATCGGAACACAGATTTTAGGGATTCCGTCTCCGAGTTTTATATTTCTGACTACTACTGGATTCATAGTATATTCCTCGTTCTTTCTCATAAAGTAAATTTTACTTTGCGTCTCTTATAGCGATAGCTTCAAGTAATTTATTACGCATTGCAGATACAGGTGCTTCCTTTCCTGTCCATATCTCAATCTGAGCAGCTCCCTGATAAAGTGACATACCGAGACCGTTTAATATCTGTGCTCCTGCTTCCTCAGCATCTATCAAAAACTGAGTTTTGGTTGGGTTATAGCAAGCATCAAAATAAAGTTTATCCTTAAACAAAAACTCCTTTGGAAGCGGATTCTCACCGATATGAACGCCCATTCCGATTCCACTCGCATTCATAACAATTGAAGCATCCTTTACTTTTGAATAATCTCCGTTAGGACAAAATTCTGCTACCGGAGCAAATTTACTATTGATATCATCAACCAATGAACGGCTGCTATCTTCAAATACATCTGTTATGTAAATCTTTTTTGCTCCATGATCGGCAAGTGCTGAACACATAGCTCGTCCTGCTCCGCCGCTTCCTATACAGAAATATGTATGATCAGCAATATTAATATCTGCGTCTCTTTGAAGTGATCTGATAAATCCGATTCCGTCAGTATTGTATCCGACTAATCTTCCGTCTTCAGTTTTTACTACTGTATTTGTAGCTCCCATCTTTGCGCATAATGGATCAAGCTCGTCGAGATACTTAAGAACCTCTACTTTATTAGGCTTTGTTACGGCAAATCCGGCAATATTCATGTATCTGAGTCCCTTAACAACATCCTCAAGATGTTCGCTGTTAACCTCTGTATAGAAATATACCATATTTAATCCAGCTTCCTCATAAGCAGCATTTTGCATAAGGGCTGCAAAAGACTGTCTAAGCGGTGAACCCAATAATGTTACAAACTTTGTATTAATGTCTACAGTTGCCATAATCATTTTCTCCTTCTACATAAAAGTTCTACGATATTCAGACAATATTCACCTGATAGTATTCCTCTACATATGTAATAAATTCCATGATTGACTCACTTCTAAAGCATCTGTCTGCCATCATAAGCCATACATTTCTGCTTACAACATTACCCTTTGAATCATATACCGGAAGTTTCTGAAGCTTTTCTTCATTTATCTTCCATGCAGATCCAAATACGAAGGTTACACCTATTCCGCTCTCAACCATTTCAATGGCAATATCCGTATGAGGTACACTGTAATTGCCCTGAGGAATTTCGCCAAAGTGGCTCTGCCACCATTGGTTTACCATAAGCTTTACAAGCGGATTGTAATTAGATTCAATCAGTGTATGCTGTGGTATTTCCTCGAACCGCATTCCATTTGGAGTGACCATATACATCTCTTCGTTCATCAGACATATCTTTTCTCCGATATAGGGATAATCACCACATATGATCCCTATATCCAGACTTCCTCCCGTAAGCTGCTGGATAATATTATCGCTGGTATTCGGCACTGTCTGAATCTGCAAATTGTTGTATTTTTTCAGATAACCCATTAAAAGCTGCGGCATGTGAATTCTTGCAAATGAATTTGGAACTCCGATCTTCAGTAAATCTTTTTTTGTCTTTCCATGAAAATGATGCTCTATTTCATTAAAGAAATCAATCATAATCTCTGCCTTTTTCAATAGATATTTTCCATCATCCGTGAAAAGAACTCCCTGACTACTTCTTTTTACTATCTCTATTCCCCATTCATCCTCTATTGCCTTCACTCTTTTTGTAAGTGCTGACTGAGTCATATAAAGATCATCTGCTGCTTTGCTCATGCTTTTTTTCTCGTAAAGAGCGATCAAAATCTTCCAATCTATATTTTTCATATCAAAATTCGATTATTTCTGTTTTATATATTTCTCAACATAATCTACAAATTCCTCAAGATAATCCGAAAGTCTTTTATTCTTGGAATAAATAAACCATGTATTTCTTGTTACCTCTCTTCCATCCTTATATGTAAGCGGTATAAGAGATAAATTATATGTGTTTTCGAAATTATCCGGAAGAAAACAAATAGTATATCCAACACCTCGAGAAATAAGCTGCCATGCCACATCAACATAACCTACGACCATTCCGGATGGGAATGCCGTATTAAACCTGTCTTTCCACCAGTCATTTAATATTTCTGCCGTTCTGTCATTTGTTTTGTAGCCAAGATACTGCATATCCTGCAGACATGAGAGCTCAACCTTTTCCTTTGTTACAAGATAAGCTTTATTTTTATCAACAAGAGTACGATTTACAGCTCCGTCATAATCACCTCTTATAAAGCCTACATCTATGGATTCATCAAGCATTTTTCTAAAAAGAACATTGCTTTGCTCATTTATAATGCTGAAGTTAATATGCGGATGTTCTTTTCTGTATCCAAGCAGCAGATCAGAAAGCATATATTTGCTAAAGGTATATGAAGAGCATATGATTATTTCCTTGCCTGTTGATTCTTTCATCTCCTTAAGATCTTCCTTAACCTGTTTCAAAAAATCAAGGTATTTCTCTGACTGCTTTGCAAGGTAATTGCCCTCATTTGTAAATTCCAATCCCTTTGGTGTTCTGTTTACAATTGTTGTTTGAAGCTCCTCTTCTATATGACGAAGCCTCTTTGTAAGCGAAGGCTGTGTCATATACAAAAGATTCGCTACTTTAGTCATATTTGGGTTTTTATGCAGTTCATATAATATTTCCCAATCTGAATCTCTCATCACGGACCTCCTAAGTTTATTTCAGAAGATCCTTGACTATTGTACGATAAAAGCCAAGAATCCATGTGTATTACGAATGTTTTTATTACACGAGTATAACACAAATAAATTCTTGGCTTCAATAACTATGAGTCAAAAGCCCCGTACGGTAACCGTACCGATATGTGAGCTTACTTTCTAAGTTTTTTTATTGTATCCAACAAATAATCTGTAAATTCTGCAGCACTTGCATCCTCGGCAAATGTAGTAACAACAAGCTTCTTTTCTGTTACTGTACAAACCTCTAATGCTTCTTCTAACAGATTATTTCGGTCAGCATATCCAATATGGATAAGCATCTGTCCTATCGCACGTATCAGGCTGCATGGATTTGCATATGGGCCTCTGCCATGAGATATAAGATATGGTGCTGTTCCATGAATTGCTTCGAATAATGCATATTTGTTTCCGATATTTGATGAGCATGCATTTCCAAGGCCGCCTGCATGCTCCGCAGCTACATCTGTCACGATATCTCCGTAAAGATTCGGCAGTACAACAACCTCGATTCCCTGATTAAAATCAGGATCCAGCATTTTTGCGCACATTGCATCTACGAGTCTTTCCTGGATTTCAATATCCGGATATTCTTCGCCAACCTTGCGGACAGCCTTTATAAAATTGCCGTCTACAAGCTTTACGATATTGGCTTTCGTAACTACGGTTACATTTTTCTTTCCGTTCTTTCTTGCAAATTCAAAAGCAGCTCTTGCAATACGCTCACTTCCCTGCTTTGTTTGAACCTTAAAATCAACAGCAAGATCTTCGTCTACCTGGATTCCCTTATCTCCCCAAATATATTCTCCTTCTATATTTTCGCGGAAGAATGTCCAATCGATATTTTTATCAGGTATCTTAATAGGTCTTACTGCTGCAAAAAGCTCAAGTTCTCGTCTTAACAGGCTGTTTGCACTTATCAGATTCGGAAGTCCGTCTCCTGCTCTTGGAGTAACCATCGGTCCTTTAACCAAAACATCGCAGGCTTTTATTTCCGGAATAATATCTGAAGGAAGGCTCTCCATTTTTGCTACACGGTTATCGATAGTCATTCCCTCAATTATGCGGATTTCTATTTTATCTTCTGCTATTTCTTTTTCTACCAGCTCTCGTAATACTCTTAGAGCCTGTTCCATAAGGATAGGTCCTACTCCGTCTCCCGGTAAAATTCCAACTACTATCTTTTCCTTGCTTTTAAAATCTGTGACGTCATTAGATTCCTTCATTCTATCAATTCTCTTTGATTCATTAGCAATCAATGTGCCGAATTTTTCCTGTGCTGATTTGATATTTTCCTGTGTTATCATACTTTCCCCTTTCTAGTGTGTCATTTCATAAATAACCGGCCTAATCACGTAGAATTCAGATTCGAGAGTGCAGTTCACATTATTGCTCTTTTAACTGATTCTTTAAATAGCGAAGCTGTCCGCCACTCAATACAACCTGTACCTCGTTGTCGGTAAGATCTAAGTTAACCTCAAATTCAAAGTTCTTTGTCACATCCTTTACTATGACTTTTCTGGTCGGGATCTGATCTAACAGCTGTGAAATTTCCAGATCATCTCCTTCACTGATCCTGTCATAGTCATCAGGATTTGAGAACAGCATTGGTATTATTCCATGATTAACCAGATTACCTTTGTGAATACGGGCAATGCTTTTAGCTATTACACATTTAACACCGAGGTACATTGGGTTGATTGCTGCATGCTCTCTTGATGAGCCCTGTCCATAATTTTCTCCGCCTACGATAATGCTTTTTCCAAGCTCCTTTGCACGAGCTGCAAAATCCGGTGCATATCTGTGATAGCAATACTGTGACATAAGCGGAATATTTGACCTCATACTTGAAAATTCCGCACTTGCAGGAGTTATATCATCGGTTGATATATTGTCTCCTCCTTTAAGGCTTACCGGTGCCTTAAGATACTGATCAGGTACATCCGGAATAGGAATAAACTTTATATTTGGTCCTCTTACTATTTCAACATCTTTTGCCTCCTCTTTCGGAAGAGGTTTAATTATCATATTGTCATTCTTATCGTATTCTTCGGGTTCTTTGATATCAGCTAGCTTGATAATGTCATCCTTCATGATATCCTCAGCTGTTGCAAAGGTTCCCATTATAGCTGTAGCTGCAGCACTTTCAGGACTTACAAGATATATTTTTGCATTCGGGTTTCCTGCTCTGCCTTTAAAATTACGATTTGATGTTCTGACTGCTACGCCCTCTGTTGCAGGTGTCTGCCCTATTGCACAGCACGGACCGCAGGCTATTTCAAGAAAACGTACACCAGCATCTACCATCATATCTACATAGCCATCACGAAGAAGAGCCTTGTATGTCTGTCTTGAATTTACGGCACATGTACAGCTAACATTGTCATTAACCTTATGTCCTTTAAATACAAGTGCAGCCTTAGCTACATCTGCATAGCTTGTATTTGTGCAGCTTCCGATAAATACCTGCTGCACAGGCAGCTTTTCGACCTCGCTCATAAGCTTTACGTTATCCGGCTGATGCGGACATGCTACTAATGGCTCAAGCTCGCTTAAGTTGATATTTATTTCCTCGTCATACTCGGCATCATCATCCGGAAGAAGCTCAACGAATTCATCCTCTCTTCCCTGAGCTTTCATAAATTTTCTGACCTGCTCATCAGCCGGGAATATTGATGTAGTAGCTCCCATCTCTGCACCCATGTTTGTTATTGTAGCTCTCTGGGGAACCTCAAGGCTCTTTGTGCCTTCTCCGACATATTCGTAAACATTTCCGAGGCCGCCCTTTATTGTTACTTTTCTGAGCATTTCAAGAATAACCTCTTTAGCATTGACTCCCGGTTTAAGCTTTCCTGTCAAATTAACCTTTATAACTCTGGGCATTTTCAGTCTCATCGGGATTCCCGTCATAGCTGTAGCAACATCCATTCCTCCAACACCTATGCAAAGCATTCCTATCGATCCGCCATGCGGTGTATGGCTGTCACCGCCCATGCTTATCTTTCCCGGTATTCCAAATCTTGCAATATGTACACTATGGCAAATTCCGTTTCCCGGCCTTGAAACATGTACACCGAATTTTTTTGCCGCAGTTGTAAGATATATATGATCATCCGGAGTTTTGTGATCTACATATAAAAGATTGTGATCGAGGTAGCTTACACTGCATTCTGTTCTAATGCGGTCCAGGCCTATAGCTTCAAATGCAAGATATGTCATAACAGCATTTATATCATGCGTAAGTGTCTGATCCACCTTAATAAAAACTTCTTCACCGGCTTCCATACTGCCGGACACATAGTGTGATTCAATAATTTTTCTCGTGATTGATCTTCCCAAAACTTTTCTCCTCTGCTGCTTTTATACAAGATCCAATGAAATCCTGGGTATTATCTCCCCGGTTTCCTTTATCTTTTTAATTGTTGCTGCCTCTGCCTTCTTTTTGAGCTCAGCATTTTTTAAAATTTCCTCTGCTTCATGCGGTTTTATTACAATTATTCCGTTTTCGTCACCTATGATATAATCACCCGGGCAAACCTCTATATCTCCGCAAATGATAGGTACATTTAAATTTCCCTCCCTTGTCTTTCCGCCGCCGCCGGGAGTAACGTCAACTGCAAATATCGGAAATCCAACCTCTACGCATCCTTCAATATCACGAAAGGCTCCGTCAATAACTGCTCCCTTTATCCCCTTCATTGATGCACAAAGGCTTCTGTGATCCCCCCATACAGCTCTGTTCATTGGCTTTTCAATCGATATAACGATCACATCACCTTCATTTGCCGCCATAATGGCATCAGGAACAATTCCGCCGCCGCCAAAAGGCACATATACCGTAAATGCTGTTCCTGCGATTTTCTCATCAGTCACAGCTCTTTTTATCCTAGCTGCCATCGTACGATAATTTCCAACACCTGCACCATCACAAAGCTCAGGGGTTGAGTAGGCAGACAGTTTTTTCAAAATATCATTGTCGATCACTGTCGTCTCCTCCTTTACACTTAGCTTACTTTTCTTTACGTTTAGAATAAACTTTTTGTGCATCTTTTAAAAATTCTATTTGTTTATAAGCTGATTCCTAATAGGAATTGTTAAATTAATGTTAAGAAAAATATAATGATATATAGAATATTCAAACTGACGTTATTTTTTTAAGAGAGGTGCAGGGAATATGACTGATTCATCAATTAAAGAAATGGAAAATCCTGAAATCACCTTGCAAGAGATGCTTGATGCCCGTGAACAAAGAGCCATTTTTCAGCAAAAGCTGATATCCACTTACAACAAGCCTCTTCTTTGCTTTACAATGAATATTGCAGGTCCTATAAAAAATTCTGCTCTTATCAGACGCGGATTTAAAAAAGGGCTTTCAGATATTAAGCTTCAATTAAAAAGAGCCAAGGCAGATATTTTATTTGAAGAATTATGGGACAGACCAACCGGAAATGAAGCTTTCATTGTTGCAGATATCAATGCATTACTATTAAAGGAACTTGCATGTGAGCTTGAAAATGAATCTCCTATGGGACGCCTGTATGATATGGATGTTCTTGTTCCTTTGGGTAATGGCATTTTTTCTAAAGCAGAACGCACTTCTTTAAATATTCCTGAAAGACTCTGTCTCATATGCGATCGTCCGGCAAAGGAATGCTCCTCAAGACGTATCCATACTGTTAATGAGTTAAAAGAAAAAACAAACCAGATTTTAGAAGATGCGCTTAATGGATCAGATTCCACAATGATCGCAGAGCTTGCAGTACGTTCTCTTTTATATGAAGTATCTGTCACACCAAAGCCGGGACTTGTTGACAGGTCAAATAACGGAAGCCATCAGGATATGGATTTTTATTCCTTTTTAAACAGCTCGGCAGCCCTTTGGCCATACTTTAAGCAATGTGCCCGTCTTGGCATAAGATATACTGTCAAAGATGATTTAAATGAGCTTTTTTATGCTCTTCGCAAAGCCGGAAAAACTGCTGAAAACAATATGCTGCATGCTGCAAACGGAGTAAATACTCATAAAGGAGCTATATTTACTATGGGAATAGTATGTGCCGCAATAGGAGCCACAAATCCTATCAGCCGTTGTGATGCCGGTGTCATTCTTGAAAAATGTGCCCAAATCACCAAAGGTCTGGTTAAATCCGATTATTCCAGTATTACACCGGACAATGCATTCACTTCAGGTCAAAAATTTTATATTAAATATGGTATTACAGGAGTAAGAGGCGAGGTTGAATCCGGACTTCCGTCTGTTTTAAATTATGGCTTTCCTACACTTGAACGACTTCTTGATATGGGATTATCCAATGATCATGCAGGCGCTATAGCTCTTATATCAATTATGGCAAATATGACTGATACAAATTTAATTGCAAGAAGTGACCGTCAGACGCAGCTTGACTGCATGAGCCGGGCAGAGAAATTATTAAATGGTGATAAACTGCCGTCTATAGATGATATATCTGAAATGGACTATGATTTCATATTTAGGAATCTGTCACCCGGCGGAAGTGCTGATCTCTTAGCTGTATGCTGGATGCTGCATTTTGTAACTCATGAAAAGCTGCTGCAGTAAATAGGTGATCATATGTCTGATTATACAATCTTAGAAATTCATCCGACAGATACAAAAAAAATTGCCCTTATAGACAATCTGCTTTATAAAGAAGGCATTAAACGTGATCCCAACTTAGACTATATGTGCGCAATGTTTGACTATGAAGATAATATTATTGCAACAGGAAGCTGTTTTTTTAATACACTCAGATGCTTTGCTGTAGACAGTAACCACCAAGGCGAGGGCTTGTTAGCCGAAATAACATCTCACTTAATAAATATTCAGTTTCAAAGAGGCAATACTCATCTGTTTTTATATACTAAGCCAAGCACTGCTTCACTTTTTGCCTCTATTGGCTTTTATAAAATCGCAGAAATAAATAAAAGTCTTGTTTTTATGGAAAATCGCAAAAATGGCTTTTGTGACTATATAGATCATTTTAAAAATATCAAAAAAAACGGACGGACTGCAGCTATCGTTATGAATGCCAACCCATTTACTCTCGGTCATCAATATCTGATTGAAGAAGCTTCATCAAAGTGTGATGTTCTTCATGTTTTTGTTCTTAGTGAGGATGCATCACTTGTTCCGTTTTCAGTCAGAAAAAAGCTTGTGATCGAAGGCTGTTCTCATTTGGATAATGTATATATACATGACAGCGGACCATATATAATAAGTAATGCTACATTTCCAAGCTATTTTTTGAAGAATGAAAGAAGTGTTATAGCAAATCATGCACTGCTCGATATTGCCATATTTGCAAAGATCGCAGCTTCAATGAATATCTCAGACAGATTTGTAGGTGATGAACCAAGCAGCATTGTAAGCGGCATATATAATTCTCTTTTAAAAGAAAAGCTTCCCGAATATGGCATTAAGTGTCATATTATTCCAAGAAAAAAATTTAATGATACTGCAATAAGTGCTTCGACTGTTCGTCTGTGTCTTAAAAATAATGATTTTGATACTCTAAAAAAGCTTGTACCGTATACAACATATAATTACTTTATTTCTGGTGAAGCAAGGCCGGTTATCGAAGCAATCAAATCAGCCGAAAATGTTATACATTATTAACTCTAATAATTTAGAAATCAGAAAAAGGAAGCAATGCATTATCAGTTTAATGCGCTGCTTCCTTTTTTATTCTTATCAATCTTCAAAGTCTATATCACTCTTAGGATCCTTCTTTTTGAATTTGGAAATGATTCCCGGTGCCATATCAAGGATCTTCTCAAATAATCCGCCTTCATCCTTGACACTTACGATCCTTGCATTGCCATCTGTTATAACAAGCATTGCAGAAGGGTTGATCTTTGCACCCATTCCACCGCCTCCTCTGTTCTTTTCGTTTCCTTCGAAAACTCCTGCACCGACACCAAAGGATACATCTGCAAGCGGAATGATTGTTGTATTTCCGACTGTAACAGCCTCTCCAACCACTGTTTTTGTATTTAAATATCCTTCCATGCCACCTATAAGTGCATCAATATTAGATTTAAAATTACTGTCAGCCATTATTTTGCCTCCTTATGCTTCGATCCTTTATGATCGTTCTTTTTCCTCTTTGTGCTTTTATGCTTGCCTTTATTTTTACTGCCAAGTCCCAATAATTTTTTTATTTCAGGTACCTTTAAAATCCTTACAATATAAACAATAAGAACTATGACAATAACTCTTCCTGAAAGTTTTACATCACATTCAAATTTTTTTTCATTAAAGTCCGGTTCTATATTAAGATGCTTAGGTATCGGTATGCATAACGCTCCCAGAATACCTAAAAACATTCCTGTATCTGCCGGATCTTGAAATCCAAATGTAATATATCCCTTTATCTTCTTTGGTAATATATGCATTAAAAGCTTTTTTATGTTCGGCTTTACTTTCTCAAAAAGCTCGAAAGCATTATTAATTTTTTTAAGTTTAGCACATATATTGCTGAAAGTGAATCTGATTTTTTCAAGCAGACTCTTATCAGATCCGCTGTTCTCTATCCTGTCATCTTTTATCTTTTCTTCTTTAACAGCTTCAACTGCTTTATCCAAAGACTTGTTTTCCGGTAATTTATCGGCTGTCTCTTTCTTTTCATCATGTACGATCTCACCGGGCTTGATCGTTGGCTGCTTCTTTGCCGGTGTATACTTCTCTTTCTCAGATTTCTCTTCTTTATCCTTTTTTATAAGCTTATCAAGAGAAAATCCAAATAATCTCATACTCCAATCGAGATTTTTATTTTTAAATGCAAATCGCAGTGTAAATACTCCGAACAGCCATTTGACTGAGCCTTCAGCCAAAAATTCCTCTGTTTTTTTTATTTTTGCTTTATAAACAACAGGAAAGAAAAGTATTAATGCGATCAAAGCAAGAATGACTGCCAAGATAATTAATACAATAAATCCGATCGTTGATAATATACTTAAAAACAGCTGCATTTAGTCTCCCTATATACAGGCATTATGAAAACATTTTCCTGAAATCATAATCATTATTTTTCTCATAGCAGTCTAAAGCCATTTTGCAGATCAGCTCCATTGCAGCTTTTCTGCTTGATGCAATTCCGACTATGAATGTATCTTTCCTATGCGGCAAAGCCATTTTGAACATTCTATAAGAATATATATCAAGCTGTTCACAAGGATTTGAGGCAAGCATTATTAAATAGAGCGAAGGAATATGCTCATTTTTTAATATTGCTTTTGAGATTTTGGATATATTCGGTT
The DNA here is from genome assembly GCA_963660835.1 of bacterium. GTDB lineage: Bacteria > Bacillota > Clostridia > Lachnospirales > Lachnospiraceae > Alectryocaccobium. Next base: position 18,150 of record CAVLAA010000008.1, on the reverse strand, counting down.
CTGTTGTTTCATCAGAATAGATTTCCTTATAAAATCTTATCATTTTAATCTCCGTATCCTAACCCTGATAATACTCTGATATGATCCGGCCTGCTGTTTCTGCTGCAGAATCCTCTCCCGGGACTGCCTGCTCAAGTACAACAGCTACAACTACATCGCTGTTTCCTGTCTGAGTAAAGCCTATAAACCAGCTATGTACATATCCTTCTGCGTTGTCATACTCCGCAGTTCCTGTTTTGCCTGCAATATTATAAGGCAGATCAGCAAGATATGAGGATGCCGTTCCATATTGTACTACAGCCTGCATATATGCCTTAAGCTGAGCAGCTGCCGTAGTATCCATAACACTTCCCAAGGATTCTATATCTTCTGTACTTACTATATTTCCGTCATGGCTTTGTATCTGCTGAACAAATGACGGCTGAAGCATCTCTCCGTTATTATACACTGCCTGAGCGATCATTGCCATATGCATAGGTGTTACGAGTGTATCACCCTGGCCTATTGCTGTCTGCATGCTAAGTCCGTCTGCTGTTGTGCTTTCAAGTGTATATCTGCTTGATGTTGAAGGCAGGCCAAATGAAAAATCTGTATTGAATTTCATCTCGCTTGCAGCCTTTGACAATGCATCCGAGTCCAAAAGCTCAGTCGCTATATAGGCAAATGCACAGTTGCATGAATTAGCAAATGCATCCTGGAATGATTCCTCACCATGGACGTTACCGTCTGAACAATGTATAGTATATCCGCCTTGAGTATATTCCCCTGTACAATTAAATGAAAATCCAGCATCCTGACCATACTGTTCAAGATAAGCAAGTGCAGTAACAACCTTAAATGTAGAACCCGGTTCATACAGTCCCTGCAATGCTCTGTTAAGGAATGGGCTGCCTGATTCGTCAAGATTTAGTGTTTCCCAATCTTCCGAAACAGTATTTGGATTGAAATCAGGGAGGCTTACACATGCCTTTACAGCGGCTGTATTTGCATCAAGGACAATTGCTGTTCCTCTTCTTCCATTCAAAGCATTATATGCGATCTGCTGCAGGTTTACATCCAAAGTTGTAACAACGTCATCGCCATTCTTCTTTTGGGCATTCAGATCCTTTTCGACCTGATTGATTATATCCTCATGTGATGTAAGCAATTCATTGTTTTTTGTTGCCTCAAGTCCGGCACTGCCATAATCTGAATATCCTACAACCTGTGCAAAAAGACTGTTATATGGATAGTTCCTTATCTGGTTTCCTTCATCATCTACCGATGTACTTGCAAGTATTGTTCCGTCAGATGCAAGAATAGAACCTCTCAATATCTGCTCTGCTTTTTGCTCCGACCGTTTGTTATATGGACTGTTCAAAAGCTCCTCGCTCTTGTTTGTCTGAAAATATATCATATAAAGGATCATTGCAAGAAATAATCCTACAAAAACATATGATGCCGCTACATAGGATTTACCACCTGAGGCTGTCCTTCGTTGCTTCCTCGAGCTTCTTTTCGAAGTCCCCTCTGTCGAATTCTGATCCTGCCTCCTCTGGCTGTTCCTGTACTTTTCTGTATTGTTCTGATATGTTTCTCTGCTGTCCGTCATATCGTAATCCGTCATTTGCGGGTTTCGATCGCGCTTCCTGTCTTTCTTCATCCTCTATTCCTTCATCTTTTCTTAGCACATACAATCCCTGAATTATTGCCAGCATAAAGATTGTACACATTACCGAGCTGCCGCCATAGCTTATAAGAGGCAATGTAATACCTGTCATAGGAATAAACTTTGTTGTACCTCCTACAGTAAGGAAAACCTGAAATGCATATTCTGTGCCGAGTCCCAATGCAATAAGCTTATAAAATTTATTATTAAGCTTCATTGCAATATTTACTATTACAACATAAAGTCCCATACACAAAAGTATAAGGCAGATTGCAAATAATATTCCCATTTCCTCGCATATTGCAGCAAATGTAAAATCCTCCTTAACAAGAGGTATGCTCTCAGGCGAGCCATTTAAAAGCCCCGTTCCGAACCATCCGCCGGCACAAACTCCAAATAATGCCTGGACTATCTGATAGCCTGTTCCCTGATAATCTGCAACCGGATCTCTCCAAACCTGAACTCTGACCTGAACATGTCTGAACAGCTTATATGCCGCAACAGAGGCTGCTGCCATTCCTCCTACACCAAGAACGGTATATCTCAGCTTTCCTGTTGCAACACATACCATAACAATATATGCCACAAAATATATAAGCGCTGCACCAAGGTCTGTTGAAATTACAAGTATGACTACATGTATTCCGGCTATTATCGTAACCTTAAATACCTGAGAAAAATCCGTTACCTCCTTCAGCATTCCTGCTATAAAGAAAACGAATGTAATCTTTACAAATTCTGAAAACTGAAAGGTTATTCCTGCAATTGAGATCGAAAGCTTTCCGCCGCCTGATACCTTTGCAAGAGCAAATACGGCACCTATCAAAAGTATTCCGACTACTGCAAAAAAGATGCCCATATTTTGAAGCGCCTTTACTTTCCTTATAAATACAGGAATAAACAAAGCTACAACGGTCGCAACCGCTGCGATCATAAGCTGCTTTGAGGCTGTATCTATTCCAAGCCGGCTCTGAATAACAAGCCCTATAGAGAGCATCATGCACATTACATTCAGTAAGATAAAAGATGCTCTTTTATAAAAAATATTATAGAAAACCTGTGTCAAAATTATATAAACAACAACCGCTGCATACATAATGATCATCGTAATGTCCATCGTCTGGATATATAACGTAAAGTATGCAACAAAATTAAATACTATCATCCAGACAAGCTGGTTACGCAGTCTTTTTGTTCTTGTTTCCTTATCTCTTGCCGATAATGCTCTGTAAACACCCCATGTAAACATGATCATTATAAACAATAATAAGTATTTGGAAATTTCTACTATTATATTAACCATATGTTCTCCCGCGCAGTGAGTTATTCAATACCGCGTTTAAAATGTCCTCTTGTGTAAGAGAAACCCTCCTTTTGGTCATAAATCTCTTTTTGCAAAATATCATTAGCCTTATTTATAATTTCAAGTGTCTCGGCTGCATCTTCAATTGTAAATGAAAGTCTTACGGAAGCCATTCCTGCCTTGCAAGCCTGCTCATAAATTGAAAGCAATGATATAGGAACAGAATTATAGATAATGTTATAGCATCTGTCGCACTCAAATAAAACAGGAAATTCAGCCTGTTTTCTATCCTTTAGAAGCATGCTTCCATAAGAATGTGTACATTTACTGAAATTCTTTTTTATGCACTGTGCACTTATCATAAGCGGAATCCTTCCGTAAATAATAAGTTCACTCTTGCTGTTGTCTCTATTGTATATTTCAGATCTGTCAAGCTCTACAGGTATTGTATCTCCTATAATTCCAAGCTCATCCCAAAACTTCCTGCTGTATCTATTCATTGTATACATTCCGTAGTCAAGAATAATTCTATCGGAATAGCCATTTTTTATAAGCAGTGATGCATCTTCTAGATTTCTAACGAGAAATCTATATCCGTCTTTTGCATAATTGATAAGCTTGCTTTTATAATCATCCTTTCTGCTTTCCATTCTTGATATGTAAGCTAAAGCAATAACAAGCTTTTCCTTTGAAATAATACTTTCATTATTTCCAAGCTCCTCAAACAGCCTGTACGGTATATATAGTCTGTCAATATTACCTGCCATTTTGATTGCTTTAAGCTGATCTATACTTGATACAGAAATGCTTAACAGTGGCTTTGTTTTTTTATTGTAAGAGCTGCTCCTGTCACTTGATATCCTTGAGCCATCCGCTCTTCGGTATGCTTGTGATATTTTTTGCTCAAACAGCAAAAAAGCCTCGCGTCTCAGATCATTTATCTGTCCTATTGTCATAAATGCATCTCTTTTTATCTTAACATCTATGCTGTCAAACATATATTCTGTTCCGCCGGTCTTATTTAACTGTTTTAAAACTGTTTCTTTATCAAGAGGCCTTTTTAATGCTTCATCTGCCTCTGATCTGCAGCAGATTTCATGTATGCCGTCACTAAGACTAAATGATACAGATAAATCCTCATCTATAATAAAGCTGCCGCTTATATGTTTTTTTATTTTATTTTCATTTTTTTTGACAAGTTCATAGGCTTCATTTGCACTTTTATTTCTTGATTCTGACAGCTTAGAATTTTTAAGTGCCATCATATCTCGGCCATTGTGTGTAAAAAAATAGCTTTTGCTGAATCCGTCTCTGTTAAAAAGCGATTCAAGAAATCTATAATCCTCTTTTGAAGCATTTCCTGCTTCCTTCATTTCATAATAATGATCTATATATTTTTTGTATACAGATACAACCCCTGCTGTATACTCAGGACGTTTCATCCTGCCTTCTATCTTAAATGAAGAGATTCCTGCTTCTATCAGCTTTTGAATATCATTTACAAGACAGATATCTTTAGTATTTAGTGCATATGCACTTACATCTGATGATAATAATTTATTACCGTCATATACCTTATACGGAAGTCTGCATGGCTGTGCACATTTTCCTCGGTTTCCGCTTCGTCCGCCTATAAAGCTGCTCATGAGACATTGTCCCGAATAGCAATAACAAAGTGCTCCATGGACAAAGCATTCTATTTCAAGTGATGTACTTTCTCTTATTTTGCTTATCTCATATAAGGAAAGCTCTCTTGCCGGCACGACTCTTTTTACTCCAAGACTCTCAAGAAATGCTGCACCTTCATACCCTGTTACAGTCATTTGAGTACTTGCATGTATATGCATATCCGGAAAACATTCCTTTACTAATCTTAAAGCACCCAGATCCTGTATTATAACAGCATCAAGCCCCTGCCTGTAATATGGAAGCAAATAATCATAAAGCTCACCGGCCTCATCATCTTTAAACAATGTATTAACTGTCAAAAATACTTTCTTTTCAAACAGATGTGCCTCATCTATTGTCCTTAATAACGTTTCCTTATCAAAATTATCTGCATATGCCCTTGCACCGAAACGTTCACCTCCCAAATAAAAAGCATCTGCTCCGGCATTTAATCCGGCTCTGAATGCTTCATAGGATCCGGCAGGTGCAAGCAGCTCTATTCTTTCTGATTTATCCATTATCTTTTATATTGGCTAAGTTCTTTTTTCAGTCTCTCTATCTCCATTTGTGCTGCAATAAGATCCTGCTTTACACTGTAAGTCTCTTTATCCTTTGTCTCCATCTCCTGCTGTGCTGCATCTGCCTGCTCTTTTGCCTTAAAATAATCATCTGCAAGATTTATTGCCATCATGCAGCTTCTCATATCCGGAGTCATTCTTCTATACGATGTCATTGATTCCATTTCTGTTATCTTATGGTTTACAAAATTTGCAACACGCTGAAGATACTCCTCACTTTCATACCCTCCAAGCGTGATTATTTTCCCGTCTATCATAACCTTAGCACTGTTTTTTGCTGCCATAGCTGCCCCTTTCGCATTTAAACTGCTATTATTCTTTAATTTCTATCCCCAAATGTTCATATACCTTTTTGGTAACAACTCGTCCCCTTGGAGTTCGTATTATATATCCGATTTTAATAAGATACGGTTCATATACGTCCTCAATAGTGCCGACATCCTCCCCTATATAGGATGACAGTGTTTCTATTCCTACAGGTCCGCCTTCAAATTGCTCTATAATGGCTTTTAAAATTTTTCTGTCAAGGAGATCAAGTCCAACAGAATCTACCTCGAGCATATCAAGTGCAAGAGATGCACTTTCATAGCTTATTATTCCATTATATCTTACCTCGGCAAAGTCTCTTACTCTCTTAAGCAATCTGTTTGCAAGTCTAGGCGTTCCTCTTGACCTTCTTGCAAGCTCATTTGCACCTTCCTCATCTATCTCAACACCAAGTCTTTTGGCTGAATTTATGACAATACTCTTAAGCTCCGGAATAGAATAATATTCCATATGATGCAGTACACCAAATCTGTCTCTAAGCGGTGCTGTAAGGAGACCTGCTCTTGTTGTAGCTCCGACAAGTGTAAAATGTGGGAGGTCAAGTCTTATGGATCTTGCCGATGAACCTTTTCCTATCATTATATCGATTGCAAAATCCTCCATTGCTGGATAAAGCACTTCCTCAACCTGTCTGTTAAGTCTGTGTATCTCATCTATGAAGAGAATATCACCTTCCTGAAGACCATTCAATATAGCCGCCAGCTCTCCCGGCTTCTCTATTGCAGGACCGGATGTAACCTTCATATTTGCATTCATTTCATTTGCAATGATCCCTGCCAGTGTGGTCTTCCCAAGTCCCGGAGGACCATAAAACAATACATGATCCAAGCTGTCTCCACGTTTTTTTGCTGCTTCTATGTATATTTTTAATTTTTCCTTTGCCTTTTGCTGACCAATATAATCCTCGAATGTAACCGGCCTTAGGCTTCCTTCTATATGCTTGTCCTCTTCTGTTACAGAAGTTTCTATAATACGCTTCATCTTACCTCTTCAACCTTAAAACAAGTATTTGAGTGCCTGTTTTAAAAGCTCTGACGAATCATCAGCTCCATTCTCTGCCTCGGCTTTTCTTGCTGCTCTTAAAGCATCACCTGCTGAATATCCGAGTGCCACAAGAGCCTCAACAGTATCTGTAACTGCTGTGCCATTATTTTCATCGCCTGCCGAAAGCTTTGCTTCTATCGTCTCTCCCAAATCGAATTTATCCTTAAGCTCAATAAGTATCTTTTGCGCTGTTTTCTTTCCGATCCCAGGAGCCTTCGATATTTTCGCACTGTCAGATGAAACAACAGCAAATCTAAGATCATCAGCACTCATTACAGACAATATATTCATTGCCGCCTTAGGTCCTACTCCGCTTACATTTATAAGTCTTTTGTATACATCGAGTTCATCTCTGCTCTTAAATCCGAAAAGTGTTATACTGTCTTCCCTGACGTTCATATATGTATATATCTTAAGCTCATCTCCATATCCTATTTCATTCAGTAAAAGAGATGATACAAATATTCTGAATCCAACACCATCACGTTCAAGAAATATTGAATCTTCAAACATTTCTTCAACAGTTCCTTTAATATATCCTATCATTTAAGCTCCACTGTTAAAAAAGCTTTTGCTATTTCTATTAAAATCTAGAAAATGCCGTCTGCTCGTGTTTTGACCCTAGTATCATATCATGGTATTATAACAAATATAGATTCTTACTGCAATCGAGGTTTTTATGCTGATAGAAAAAGACATTCCCGTAGACAATCCATATTATTACAAAAAACTGACCGAAAAAACGCTTTGCTTTGATATTGAAACAACCGGTCTGAACCGCAAATTCAGTCATATCACAGTTATAGGAACAGGATTTATAAAAAATAATTGTATAAAATTCAGGCAATGGATGCTCGAAAAGCCATCTGAGGAAAAAGAGCTGCTTGCCGAATTTTCTGATTATCTTAAGAACTTTGATTCATTGCTTCAATTTAACGGAAATGCGTTCGATATTCCATATGTATCTGAACGATGCAGTCAAAACTCACTGCCTGATCCTTTTTCTCATATGCAAAGCATTGATCTGTATAAAAATGCCAAAAGACTTAAAAATATTTTAAATCTTGACAACTGCAAGCAAAAATCCTTTGAAAAACTATTTAATATAGAAAGAAAAGATCTGATCTCCGGTCGTGATTGTATCTACGCATATAATGATTATCTGAAATATAAGGATCCAAACGCTTTAAATGCCTTGCTTCTTCACAATGAAGAAGATGTTACCGGACTGTTAAAGCTTAATTCTCTATGTTCATTTGACAATATAGAAAATTCTCTTATACCCTCATCAATAAAGCTGATATCCGCAAACGACATCCAATATAATATTTCATTTATGCTTTCAGAGCCTCTTCCATTCGAAATAAACACCTCTGACAGCTCATATGAGCTTAAAATATCAGATAATAAGGGAATTCTTTTATTAAATGGCATAAGTGATACCAAAAAATATTTCTTTGATAATTACAAGGATTATTTTTATCTTCCTCTTGAGGATACTGCGATCCATAAAAGCGTAGGGATTTATGTAGACACAGATCACAGGCGTAAGGCTACAAAGGAAACCTGCTATGAAAAAAGCACAGATATATTCTTCTTTGAACCTTCTGAGATCCTAACTCCCATCTTTAAAGACAGCTCACGTTCAAAAGAGCTTTGGTTCAATAAAAAAAGCCTTGATGCTGCAAATAATGAAAATCTTTTGCAGCTGCTTCAAAGCTATCTTTCATATATATTTAGATAATAGGACTTTATTAAGTACAAACATAACTTTCTATTAAAATAGCTCCGCATAAAGCGGAGCCATTATTTTTATATGGATTGATTATTCTTCAGTTGTTTCTTCTGCAGAAGCTTCATCCTGATCAGCACTATCGCTCTCAAGAGCTTTCATGCTAAGGGAGATCTTTCTGTTTTCTTCGTTGAAGTCAACTACTTTAACAGTAACTTCCTGTCCGATGCTAAGTACATCTGAAGGCTTTTCAACTCTTTCTTTTGAGATCTGTGATACATGAAGAAGTGCATCTACACCAGGCTCAAGCTCAACAAATGCGCCAAAGTCTGTCATTCTTGCAACTTTTCCTTCTACTACAGATCCTACTTTGTATTTCTCTGCAGCTGTAAGCCATGGATTCTGATCGTCAAACTTAAGGCTGAGAGCAATCTTCTTTCCATTGATCTCTTTGATAAGAACATTGATCGTATCTCCAACTTTGATAAGCTGCTTAGGATTGTCAACTCTTCCCCATGACATTTCTGAAATATGAAGAAGTCCGTCTGCTCCGCCAAGATCTATGAATGCACCAAAAGCTGTAACATTCTTTACTGTTCCTTCTACGATATCGCCGACAGCAACCTGTGAAAGAAGCTCTTCCTGAGCTTTTTCTCTCTCAGCAGCAACGATCTGCTTACGATCTCCGATGATTCTTCTCTTTCTTGGATCAAACTCGATAAGTACAAAGCTTATCTCCTGTCCAACGAATTTCTTAAGATCACGCTCAAATACGTCTGATACAAGGCTTGCAGGAATAAATACTCTTGCTCCTTCATATGAAACACTAAGTCCACCGTGAAGAGCCTGAACAACAGGTGCTGTAAGCACTTCATTGTTTTCAAACGCTTCTTCAAGACGCTTATTTCCTCTTTCAGCTGCAAGTCTCTTGTAGCTTAAGAGTACCTGTCCGTCACCATCATTTACCTTTATTACTTTAACTTCCATTGTGTCGCCAGGCTTTGCAATGTCACAAAGATTTACGCTGGAATCATTTGAATATTCCTGTTTTGTAAGGATACCGTCTGCTTTATAGCCAATGTTAAGAATAATCTGATCTTCTTTAACATCGATAACTGTTCCTTCTACAACTTCACCGTTGTGAATTGTTTTGATGGATTCATCCAATAATTGTTCAAAACTTACTTCTGACATAATTTTGAACCTCCTCAATTAATTTTTCTGGAGTAGATGCCCCTGCTGTAATACCTACGTCACTAAGTAATTGAAAAGGTTGGGGTTCCAAATCAACAATGGTTTCAATAAAGTAAGTGCGTTTGCATTCGCTTTTACAGATATCATACAGTTTACGGGAATTCGAACTATGCTTGTCACCTATCACAATCATAGCATCTACTTTGGTAGCGATACTGCGTGCTTCTGATTGTCTTTCTTCTGTAGCACTGCAGACCGTATTACATACCATTACACTATACTTCATTTTGTCCAAAATATCAACAAATTCTTTGAACTTTTGATAATTATATGTAGTTTGGGCTACAAGAACCGCTTTATCATCATTTTTTATATTCAGATTCTGAAGTTCTTCTATTGAATCAATAATAAAGCACTCACCATTCACCCAGCCTTTGATCCCTTCAACCTCAGGATGCTCATGATTTCCTGCTATGATTATCTTGCATCCTTCATTGCTGTATTTTTCTACTATATGATGGATTTTAGATACAAATGGGCATGTTGCATCTACACAAATTATATTTTCCCTGTCAAGGCTCTGCCTTATTTCCTTTGAAACACCATGCGACCTTATTATAACGGTGCCGCATTTCAGTGAATCTAATTCTTCTCTTGTCTTTATGACCTTTACTCCAAGCTTTTCAAGCTCGGATACTACAATTTCATTATGTATTATAGGTCCATAAGTATATACCGGCATACTGCTGTTTTTTATCTGTTCATAAACTGTATTTACAGCTTTATTTACCCCAAAGCAAAAACCGGCTGTTTTTGCCAAAACAACATTCATTAAGCCATTTTCTCCTTAACAAGTAATATGATCTTCTCTACACTTTCATCCAATGTACGATCAGATGTATCTACAAGGATGGCATCATCTGCCATCTTAAGAGGAGAAGCCTTTCTGGTAGAATCCTGAATATCTCTCTTCTTAATGTCCTCTTCTATTTTTTCGAAGCTTTCCTTTATCCCCTGCTCCTCAAGCTGACGCATCCTTCTTTCTGCTCTGACACTGACATTTGCTGTTAAAAATATCTTAACGTCTGCATCCTTAAGTACTACTGTACCTATATCTCGCCCATCCATTATAACACTTGTTGTTTTGGCAAGCTTCTGCTGCATTGCTACAAGCATTTCCCTGACCTCCGGAAACTTGCTCACTGCTGAAGCTGATAGGCCTGCTTTTTCTGTCCTTATTTCAGATGAAACATTTTCTCCATTTAAATATATTTCCTGGACACCATCCTTATATTCAAGTGTTATATCTGCAGATTCTGCAAGTTTTCGTATATCGCATGGCTCATTTGGCCATTCTCCGTTCCTGTCAAAAAAAAGCCCCATTGCTCTGTACATCGCACCCGTATCAATGTATACAAATCCCAGCTCCTTTGCGACAATTTTTGCTATTGTGCTTTTACCTGCTCCGGCAGGTCCGTCTATAGCTATTTGAAAATTATTTTTACTCACTGTCCGCTCCTTGATGATCTTATCCCTTTATTAGATTTCTCTAAGTGCCTCAGAAGCCTTATGTGCTGTCGACCATGCGACCTGAAGATTATATCCTCCGGTAAATGCATCCACATCCAGCACCTCTCCTATAAAATAAAGCCCTCTTACCTTTTTTGATTCCATAGTCGAAGGATTTATCTCTCTTACACTTACACCACCCTGTGTTATAACTGCCTCATTATATGATCTGAGTGCCGTAATTGTCATCCCAAGCCTTTTGATAAGCTGCACAAAGCTGTTTCTTTGCTCCTTAGTTATAGCATTCACCTTTGTTTCAGGCGATATTTTCGACAGCTCGAGCATTATCGGTAAAAGCTTTGATGGAAAGAGACTCTGTATTACATTTTTGAACTGCTTATTTATTCCTTCCTTAAACTCTCGAAGCAGCCTGTTGTTAAGCTGTTCCGTTGAAAGAGCCGGTTTTAGATCAAGATACAGCTCAAGCTCTCCTTTATCAAGCTCTTTTCCGACAACAGAGCTTGCCGAAAGAACCAAAGGCCCGCTTATGCCAAAATGGGTAAACAAAAGCTCACCAAATTCATTATAAAGAACCTTTTTTCCTTTTTTTATTGTCATAGATACATTTTTCAATGAAAGGCCCTGAAGCTCCTTTGCAAAATCTTCTTTGATCTCAAATGGTACGAGAGCAGGTCTTACAGCTGTCACTTTATGTCCGCATTCCTTTGCAAATCTGTATCCGTCTCCTGTTGAGCCTGTTGATGGATATGAAAGACCTCCTGTGGCAACAACCACAGCATCCGCTGCGATCATTTTTCCGTCCTTAAGTACAACTCCTTTTATCTCATCATTTTCTGTTACAAGAGATGCTGCCTCTGTTTTTAAGTGAAGTTTTATATTTTTTTCTTTTATAGCTCTTGCCATTGCATTTATGATATCAGATGAATGATCAGAAAGAGGAAATGCTCTCCTTCCTCGTTCTACCTTTGTTTTAACTCCAAGTCCTTCAAAAAAATCAACTGCATCATAGCTTGTAAAATCATTAAAGGAGCTGAACATAAATCTTGGGTTTGATACAACATTCTTCAGCAGCTCATCATTATCGCATACATTTGTAAAATTGCATCTTCCTTTTCCTGTGATAAAGAGTTTCTTGCCCAGCTTTTCATTTTTTTCAAAAATATGTATTTCATTATCAGGCTTTGCCGCAAATATAGCTGCTGCCATTCCTGCGGCACCGCCTCCGATTATAATTATCCTGCTCACTATTTAGCATTCCTTTTTATTCGAAATTCATTCAATGGATCCATATCATCTCTGTTATAAACCTGATACTCCTCCCAAAGTTTCTCCATCTCCGAAAGGGTATCCATAACCTTATCCTTTCGTTCAAGACAAAGCGCAACTACAAGCGCATTAATAACACTGAGTGGTGCAACAAGTGAATCTACAATAGATGCCATATCACTTTTTGCAAGCAGAGTGCAGGACGAATAAAGATTTATAGGCGAATGCTGACTGTCGGTTATTGTTATAAGCTTTGCATTTCTCTTGTTTGCAAACTCCATTGCCTTTAGTGTACGCATAGAGTATCTCGGAAAGCTTATTCCGATAACAACATCATCCTCATTCAGATGGATCATCTGTTCAAAAATCTCACTTGCATTGTTGGTTGTAATAAGTCTTACATCATCAAGTATCTGCTTAAGATAAAAATCCAGAAAAGAAGCAAGCGGCGCACAGCTCCTTATACCGATAAGATAAACCCTTTTTGCATTTAAAATGCTTTTTACAGCCATCCTGAAGGCATCCTTGCTTATCGTTTCAAGCGTATGCTTTATCTTGTCTGCATCAGACATAAGGATTCTGTCCAGTACTTCATTTTCATTTATATTGCTGTATGCAACCTCTATCCTTTGAACTGAGCTCAGTCTGTTGAGTACCATTTCCTCAAGTGCCTGTCTAAACTCCGGATATCCCTCATATCCCAGTTCAACAGCAAACCTGACGGTTGTTGATTCGCTGACTCCTACCTGCTTTCCAAGCTTTACTGCAGTCATAAATACAGCCTGTTCGCAGTTTGACATGATAAAATCAGCTATCTTCTTCTGACCCTTACTGAAGTTCATGTAATTATTTTGGATTTTTGTAAATAAATTCTCCCGTGTCATTATTTCTCCCGTCCTCGGAAAAGTTATTTTCTATGATGTCTTGCAT
>CAVLAA010000008.1:0-4920 GCA_963660835.1 bacterium | reverse complement strand
GCAAGCTTTCTTGATATGTTTAAGCTTCAAAGCGCCATTTGTGCCCATCGGCAGCTGTCTTAATGGTGAATCCATAAGCATTTCCGGCATCTGCTCCGATATGATTATTCCGCTTTCTATCCTTCTGCCTGCTTCACAAATAAGCTTTGATATTGGCTTCATTATCGAATATCTTTGAAGATCACGCATCGATGAGTTGATTGTTATCTCTCGTGCTTCTTCTTTTCGATATTCGAAGTTCTCAGGATTTTTATAATTTCCAAGCTCCGCATCTATCTCATAAACAAATTCATTTTTTATATTTAAAACTGTACTTATTGCTTCTTCTTCGGCATTTTTCATTGCGGCAATAATATATTCACCGCTTTCCAAAACAAAGGCACTTCTGTCTGTATTGAATTCAGCCACTTCCGAAGGGTCTATATTAAGTGTTATATTCTTTTTTGTGCCGCTTTCTATATAAACCTTTTTAAATGCTGCAAGCACAGGTGAATCCACACTGTCTTTTTTTGATATATATATCTGGACAACTTCCTTTGAATCAAATGCACCGGTATTTGCTACCGTTACATTAACTTCAATATTCGTATCCTTTTCACAGACTGATATCTCATCGTAAGCAAAGCTTGTATATGAAAGTCCATATCCAAACGGAAATGCTGTACTAACCTTTTTGCGGTTATAATATCTATAACCTACATCTGTTCCTTCATCATATACCGCAAGCTTATATTCAGATGGATAATTTCCAAATGACGGAACATCAACAAGTCTGTTTGCGAATGTCTCTGCAAGTCTTCCCGATGGACTTACTCTTCCTGTAAGAACCTCTGTAAGAGCTGTTCCGAAGCATCCACCCGAAAGATAGCACATGAGTATTCCCTGCACATCATCTCTCCAAAGCATCTCTACAGGAGCACCTGCCTGTACAACAACAATTATATTCTCATAAAGCCTTGAAAGCCGTCTTATCAATGTATTCTGGCATGCCGGAAGCTTCATATCTCTTCTGTCAAAGCCTTCAGATTCATATTCCTCCGGTAATCCGGCGAAGATGATTATCTTGTCTGCATTTTTCGCCTCTGCTGCAACAGTATTAAAATAATCCTCACTTGTTTCAAATGATTCATCATATCCGTTCAAATATTTCACGGATGTAAATTCTTCTCTGATGCTCATCCACGGAGTTTCAGCATGGATCAGCTTAACTTTGCTGCTTCCTGCTCCCTGATATCTTGGTTTTTTTGCAAATCTTCCTATTATAAGAAGCTTTTCTTCTTTTTTCAGAGGAAGAACACTTTCATTTTTAAGAAGAACAAATGCATCAGCTGCTGCATTTTTAGCAAGCCTCAAATGCTCTTCTTCGTCATACTTAAAGCCTTCTTCATTTACAGCTTCTGTTCTTTTTGTCAATTTTAATATATTATCACAGGCTTTTTCGATGCTTGTTTTCGAAATACTTAGATTTTCTATACTCTTTTTTATATATTCCTCGTCCTTATTTACCCCTCCGGGCATTTCAACATCAAGGCCATTGTCTATTGACCTGGCAATATCATTTACAGCTCCCCAATCAGAGACTGTAACTCCGTCAAAGCCCCAATTTTTTCTGAGAACATCGTCAAGAAGCCACTTGTTTTCACAGCAATACTTTCCGTTCAGTCTGTTATATGCCGGCATTATTGCCCATGGCCTTCCTTTCTTTACAGCAATTTCAAAGCTTCGAAGATATATTTCAAATAAAGTCTTATCATCAACTACAGAATCACTTTTTGATCTTCGTGTTTCCTGATTGTTTGCCGCAAAATGCTTAGGGCATGCAGCAACTCCTACACTTTGGACTCCTCTTATAAATGCTGCTCCCATTTTTCCGGACAAAACAGGATCCTCACTGAAATATTCAAAATTCCTTCCGCAAAGAGGATTTCGTTTTATATTGAGCCCCGGACCCAAAAGCATTCCGATATTTCTGCTTCTGCACTCCTCTCCAAGAGCCTTTCCTATATTAAATGCAAGTTCCTCGTCAAAGCTGCAGCCAAGTGCACAAAGTGCAGGGTAGCATATTGCAGGAATATTTCCTACCTTCGAGGAGTATCCCATGTCCTTGTATTGCTGTCTGATCCCATTTGATGCATCTGTAACTCTGACAACCGGTACATCAAATTTTTCAACTCCTCCGAGTGACCAAAAGCTTCTTCCGGCTACTAATTCTGCTTTCTCATCGATATTTAAATTTTTTGCTGTGATTTCCTTCAAAAAAATACCCCCGAGTAACGTTAAAATCCAAAATAGAGTATAATTTGCCTATAGCTTATGACAGTTTAACACTCAAAACTTTCATTTGTCAAATCAGCAATATAATGATATATTATAGAGAGTTTTGCTTATTCGAAATACATCATTAAAATATGTTTAGGAGTAGCTATGGATTCTATATACACAGTAATTATAACAATAATAGAAGGTGTAATAGGTTGTCTGTTTTTTTATCAATTTGTTTATATGCTGATAGCTCTTTTCAAAAAGGTACCTGTCTTTGAGGCAAAGGCTCAGCTAAAATATGCGATACTTATATCAGCAAAAAACGAAGAAAATGTTATAGGAAATCTTGTAAGGAGCATTTTATCTCAGGATTATCCGAGTGAATTGTTTAAGGTTTTTGTTGTTGCAGATAATTGCGATGACAATACAGCCGAGGCTGCAAGACAGGCCGGTGCTACAGTCTATGAACGCTTCAGCAAAACTGAGCGAGGAAAGGGCTTTGCTCTAAGAGACCTATATAACTGGCTGAACAGAGATTATGGCTGGGACAGCTTTGATGGCTATATGGTATTTGATGCCGACAATCTTCTCTCTCCGAATTACATAACCGAGATGAACAAAGTTTTTTCAAACGGCTACAAGATATGCACATCTTATCGTAATTCCAAGAACTATGGTTCTAATTGGCTTACGGCTGCAACCGGAATATGGTTTCTGCGTGAAGCAAGACATCTGAATCATGCAAGAATGATCCTAAATGTGAGTTGTATGGTTTCCGGAACAGGTTATGTAGTTCACAAGGATATCGTCAAAAGAAATAATGGCTGGAAATTCTTCCTTCTTACAGAAGACGTGGAATTTTCTGTTGACAGCATTCTTCATGGTGAAAAGATCGGATATTGTGAAAGTGCAGTATTTTATGATGAACAGCCCACAGGCTTTACAGATTCATTTAACCAGAGGCTTCGCTGGGCCAAGGGATTTTACCAGGTTTTATACAAAAACTTTAAGGGCTTGATAAAGGGTCTGTTTACAAAATTTGACTTTACATATTTTGACTCGCTTATAACTCTTGCACCGGGACATATATTCCTTGCCGGATGTGCATCAGTTGCTCTGCTTACAGCTGCAAAGGTCGGATTTGATTCAATGGCCTTTACCATTGAAATCCTTAATCTTGTATGGCCGCTTCTTATAAGTGCATATGCAAGCTTTTGCGCTCTTGGATTTTTTGTCCTGATAACAGAATATAAAAAAATATATTGCAAGCCTTCAAGAGCATTTCTCTTGCTGCTTGCCTTCCCGATATTTATGATCACATATATACCTATTGCAATTCTTGCTTTGTTTGTAAAAGTAAAATGGAAACCTATCAAACATACCTTTGCAATGGATAACCAGCAGATGAAAGATCAATGATAAAACAAAAGTGCATCTCGGTACTTGCCACAATTGAATCTGTGGAAGATCGAGATGCACTTTTGTTTTAGTTATTTAAGCGTTATGCTTTCCATTATAGCCACTACATCATCGTCGGTAATATTTACGCCCTCAAAATCGACCATATCGATCGGAACCGAAACCTGTGCAAAATGAGTATCGTCAAGCTGTATGTATACCAGATTGTAAATATACGGTTCCTCGTCATCACTAAGCAACGACTTTGTCTCATAAGCTACAACCTTTTTGTCTCCGACAGCAACATCTATTTCTTTTCTTTCGTCATACCATGATGTGGCATCATCAGCATACTGTTCCATATCGTCATTTTCCCAGATCCCAACATAAACAGTCGGCTTTGAGAATGCATCCCATTCACTTTCTCCGCCCTTAATAATGCCGATATAATTCGGATCAGCCGGATAGTTGCCGTCCTCATCTGCCTCAGCCGACATATCCATCTGCTCCACTGCCATCCAACCCTCCGGAACGGTCACCGTAAATGTTCCTGTGTCGTATGTATCTCCGGCTACGCTGGTACTCGCCTGTGCTTTTGTACTGCTCGTATCAGTCGAAGCAGAAGATGTGCTCTTGGAGCTTGTGCTGCCGCACGCTGCAAGCGAAAGTGCCGCTGCGCCTGCAAGTAATAATATTGTCATTCTTTTCATGTGTTCTTCCTCCATTGTTATAAGATATTTTCTAACCGTTCACCGCCTGCCGGGCGACCTTCATCACCATCACGTTGGCATGATATGTATGCACAGGGATGTCTGTACTTATCATAACAGAACACCTTTCGAATTGCCCCCACCGATTGGATAGGGTTTATCATTATTTTTTCCTAACCTCTTTGCTATGCAGGAGGTGGAAACTTCTTTACCTTTTTTACACCTGCATGGTATCATAATAGAAATTGTGCTTGCAGGACGGAGGAGATCATATGAGCAGGGCAACACAAAAAAGCATACTCGCGGCACTGATCTTGCTTCCGCTCATTGCGTTCGCTGCAAGTCTGCAATATCTCACACAAAGCGGTGCACTCCCCCAGAATGCCTTGCTGCTCCGCGGTGCGATCCATATAGGCCTGCTGACGGCCTGGGGGATTTCAATACACACTCGCATTATCCAGACACAGGTGCGACGTTATCTGCTGGCGATCATAGTGATGATGGCATTGTGGATGCTGCTTAAGATCATCAAGCATTCCATCGACAGCAT
>CAVLAA010000007.1:35010-40729 GCA_963660835.1 bacterium | reverse complement strand
TTCTTATTCAGGATGAGGCAGCTGCAGCTGATGCAGATCTTTTGATCGAAACAGTTGCTGAGGATATGGAGACCAAAAAGAAAGTCCTTTCACGTATGGACGAAATAGTTAAAGAAGATGCAATATTCGCAAGTAATACATCTTCGCTTTCAATTACAGAGCTGGGCTGCGGACTCAAGCACAATGTTATCGGAATGCATTTCTTTAATCCTGTTCCAACGATGAAACTTGTAGAGATAATACGTGGGATGTCAACTCCTGACAGTGTATTTGACAGCATTTATAATCTGGCAAAGGATATAGGCAAGGATCCGGTAGAGGTTGTTGAAAGTCCGGGATTTGTAGTAAACAAGATTTTGATCCCGATGATCAATGATGCAATAGAACTCCTTGAGACTAATACAGCAAGTGCAGAGGATATAGATAAGGCTATGAAGCTTGGTGCAAATCATCCGATGGGACCGCTTGAGCTTGCTGATTTTATAGGACTTGATATCTGCCTTGCTATTATGAATACGCTGTATACAGAGTATGGAGATACAAAATATCGTCCGGCACTTCTTTTAAAGAAGATGGTAAGAGGCGGATTTTTAGGACGCAAATCCGGAAAAGGATTTTATGAATACGCAGGTTAAAAAGGCTTTGGATTTATTTAGGATAATGTCTGGTATAGGTTAATAATATAAATTTTCTTTACAAACTCTTTACAGGAGACTGATTGTATGTTTTACATTCAGTCTCTATTTTTTATGTAAAAGGAAGTTAAATAAAGTGCAATTCGGTGTAGTTAGAATATGGCGTTTACATAAACCGATGCAGCAAGAGACGCCGGAAAAGAGGAAAAATGATGGCATATATCTGGAACAGACTTAGCAATACGTCATTTGAAGAAAAGACTAAGCAGACATTATTTCTTATTTTAAATGTATTGATTTGCTCTGTTATAGGAGCAGCAGCATGGCTTGTCCTTGGACATATATTTCTTTCAAATATAGCCGGGCTTATAGGATTTATAGGCTATGCAGCTTTTTTCGGAGGAATATTTGGCGGATTGATATTTTTATACAGACAGTAACTTTACATTGAGAGATTTATTTTACATACGTTTTACATAACGCGGGTTTTAGATTTTACAAAGCGTTTGTAAAGTGTATTTGTAAATAAAGATAAAAACTAAATACAATAAAGCAAGAAAGAGGAGAACTATGAAAAAACAAATTATTGCAACAATGGCAACAGTAGGAATGATAGCCGGAACACTTGCAGGATGCGGTGGATCAGCAAGTACTACATCAACATCAAGCACAAAGGCTGAAAGCAAAACAAGCTCTGAATCAAGCACAGCTGATACATCTTCAAAATCTGCAGAGGCTTCATCAACAAGCGAGGCAAATACAGATTTAACAGGAACTGTAACAATGGCAGGAAGTACTTCAATGCAGAAGCTTTGTGAGGCACTTATCGAGAGCTTCATGGCTAAATATCCTGGAATTACTGTTACAGCTGAATATACCGGATCAGGAGCAGGACTTGAGTCACTTGCAGCAGGAAGCGTTGATATAGGAAACTCTTCAAGAGCACTTAAGGACGAGGAAAAAGAAAACGGTGCTGTTGAAAATATAGTTGCTGTTGACGGAATTGCCGTAATAACAGATACAGAAAATACAGTAAAGGATATCACAGCAGAGGATCTTGCAAAGATTTATACAGGTGAGGTTCAGAACTGGAGCGAGCTTGGCGGAAATGATGAGTCAATCGTTGTTATCGGTAGAGAGGCCGGATCAGGTACACGTGATGCATTCGAAGAGCTTCTTGACGTAGCTGATAAATGCCAGTATGCACAGGAACTTGATTCAACAGGAGCAGTACTTGCAAAGGTTGCATCTACACCTGGAGCAATCGGATATGTTTCACTTGATGTAGTTGATGATACAGTTTCAGCACTTTCAATTGATGGTGTAGAGCCTACAGAGGAGAAGATCCTTGCAGGAGATTATCTTCTTTCAAGACCATTTGTTATGGCTACAAAGGGAGAGGTTTCAGAGCAGAGCGATGCAGTTCAGGAACTTTTCAAGTATATCAAGTCTGATGAAGGAAAAGCAGTGATCGAAAAAGTAGGTCTTATCAATCCTAACAAGTAAAGAGGAGATTAGATGAACAAAAAGAAAGTAATAGAAACATCAGCTAAGACTATATTTTTGATCTGCGCTGTAGCAGCAGTAGTTGCCGTAGCTTCTATCACAGTCTACATGTTCATGAAGGGAACTCCGGCATTAAAAAATGTCGGAGTTTTCGATTTGTTGTTCGGAACTGTATGGCAGCCGACAGCAGAAAGCCCTTCATATGGAATATTGTATATAATACTTAGCTCAATAATAGGTACTGCAGCAGCAATACTGGTTGGTGTACCGATAGGACTTCTCACAGCAGTATTTTTATCGGAAATAGCAGGTAAACATCTTGCGGCAATTGTTGGAGGAGCAGTAGAGCTTTTGGCAGCGATTCCGTCAGTTATATATGGTCTTATAGGTATGATGGTTTTAAATCCTCTGCTTTATAAGCTGGAAAAAATAGTTTTTGCAAATGACCCAAATCATGCATATACAGGCGGAGCCAATCTGCTTGCAGCGATAATAGTGCTTGCTGTAATGATACTGCCAACAGTTATAAGTGTCAGCAGGAGTTCTATGACAGCAGTAAGAGGAAACCTAAGAGAAGCTTCACTTGCACTCGGTGCAACAAAGATACAGACGATCTTCAAGGTTGTTATACCGGCTGCAAAATCAGGAATACTTACAGGAGTTGTTCTTGGTATAGGAAGAGCGCTTGGGGAAGCAATGGCAATAAATATGGTTGCCGGAGGAGCTGTAAATCTTCCGCTGCCGTTTGCATCAGTAAGGTTCCTAACAACACAGATAGTCAGTGAGATGGGTTATGCCGCAGGACTTCACAGAGAAGTATTGTTCACAGTCGGTTTGGTATTGTTTATCTTCATTATGATAATCAACTTCATCCTTCTTAAAGCCAGAAAGAGAGGGATAAAAGATGCTTAAAAAGAAATACAGAGTTAAGGATACTATATTACGTACGCTTATCTATATATGTGCAGGCATTTCCGTTGCTCTTTTGGCAGGAATAATCATATATGTTTTTGTAAGAGGAATAGGCTCTGTTACACCGCAATTTTTAACAACAGTAACTTCGGTGCTGAACGGAACAGTAGGTATAATAGGAAATATAGTTAATACTATTTATATCGTATTGGTAACAATGATCATTGCTACACCTATAGGAGTAGGAGCTGCAATATATCTTAACGAGTATGCAAAGCCCGGAAAATTTGTTTCTGTTATAGAATTTGCAATAGAAACACTTTCAGGAATTCCTTCTATTATATTCGGTCTTTTCGGAATGATGTTTTTCGGACAGACATTAGGCCTTGGATATTCATTGCTTACAGGTTCTTTGACTCTTATAATAATGGTCCTTCCGCTTATAACAAGAAATACGCAGGAAGCACTGAAAACAGTTCCGCTTACATACAAGCACGGCTCTATAGGTCTTGGTGCAGGAAAGTGGTATACAATAAGAAAAATCCTTCTTCCAAGCGCAATGCCCGGAATTGCAACAGGTGTTATCCTTGCAGTCGGACGAATAGTAGGAGAGTCGGCAGCTCTTTTGTTTACTGCAGGAAGTGCAAAAACACTTGGATTTTTATTTCCGAAGCTTTTCCAGTCAGGTGGAACACTGACTATACAGATGTATTTAAGTGCTACAAGTGAGGGAGATTTTGATACTGCATTTGGAATTGCGGTTGTACTTTTAGTTATCGTTTTAATTATTAACCTTGGCACAAAAGCATTAGCAAAAAAATTTGATGTCGCTAAAAGGTGAGAGGTGTTAAATGGAAAATGATGTAAAAATGTCGATAAAGAATCTGAATCTTTATTACGGTGAAAATCATGCTTTAAAGGACGTAAGCATGGAAATAAGAAAAAATGCGATTACGGCATTTATCGGACCATCCGGATGCGGAAAATCAACCTTTCTTAAAACATTAAACAGAATGAATGATCTTGTAGATAATGTTACAATAAAGGGAACGGTTCTTTTGGACGGAGAAGATATTTATGACAATAAAGTAGATACAACAATACTCAGAAAAAGAGTAGGAATGGTTTTTCAGCAGCCTAATCCGTTTCCTATGAGTATCTATGACAACATTGCATACGGTCCCAGAGTTCATGGAATAAAAGACAGACATAAATTAGATGAAATAGTTGAGACGAGTCTTAGAGGTGCAGCAATATTTGACGAGGTCAAGGACAGACTTAAAAAATCAGCACTTGGCTTGTCAGGAGGACAGCAGCAGAGAATCTGTATTGCAAGAGCGCTTGCAGTAGAGCCGGAGGTTCTTTTGATGGATGAACCGACATCTGCGCTTGATCCGATATCAACATCTAAAATAGAGGACCTTATGGAGGAACTCAAGAAAAAATATACTGTTGCTGTTGTAACGCATAATATGCAGCAGGCAGCCAGAGTTTCCGACTATACTGCATTTTTCCTTGTAGGAGAAATGGTAGAATATGGAGAAACAAAGAAGGTATTTTCTTATCCGAGGGATAAACGTACAGAGGATTATATTACAGGAAGATTCGGCTGATAATTGGAGGAATAAATGAGAAATAAATTTGATGAGCAGCTGGCCTTGCTTAATAAGGAAATGGTTCATATGGGAACTATGATAGAGGAGTCTATAGGAAAAGCTGTCAAGGCACTTGTAAAACAGGATGTAAATGCTGCTAAAGAGATAATGAACAGCGATGAAGAAATTGACAGAGAGCAGAAGAAAATAGAAAATATCTGCTTCAATCTTCTTATACAGCAGCAGCCTGTAGCAAGAGATTTAAGGACTATAACTGCCGCAATGAAAATGGTAACTGATATGGAGCGTATCGGTGATCATGCAGCGGATATTTCTGAAATGACTATCCTCATGTCGAATACAGAAAAGTATCATTTGCTTGAGCATATCAATAAAATGGCAGCAGAAACAATTCTTATGCTCAATTGGAGCATAGAGGCATATGTTCAGAAGGATATCGAAAAAGCAAAAGAGACTATTGCACATGATGATGTAGTGGATGATCTTTTTGATGAAGCAAAAAATGATATTATCGATATGATCTGCGAGGATTCAAAAAAGGGAGAGCAGGTTACAGATCTGCTTCTTATTGCAAAATATTTTGAACGTATAGGAGATCATGCAACAAATATTGCAGAATGGGTAATATATTCACTTCGTACTTCTGAAGATGAGGATGAATGGGAAAATAAATAAGCTTTGACTAAATAGAGCTAAAAATCTATTATAAAAGCATAAGCTGATGTTTAGATTAAACAGAATTATTTATCTAAAAAATTTGAGAATTGGGCATTATAAGGAAAGACTATAAGGATTAGGAAACGAGGTAATTTGTATGGCGCTTATTTATATTGTTGAAGATGATGAAGGTATACGTGAAATTGAAAGCTTTGCTTTGAAGAATGCCGGACATCAGATACTGGGATTTGCGTGTGCCTCGGAATTCTACAAAAAGCTTGATGAGGTGACACCGGATCTTATTCTTTTAGATGTCATGCTTCCGGATGAAAACGGAAATGAGATTGTAAAAAAAATAAGACAAAGATCGGATACAAAAAAACTGCCTGTAAT
>CAVLAA010000007.1:21189-35000 GCA_963660835.1 bacterium | reverse complement strand
CTGTAATGATGGTCACGGCAAAGACAACCGAGCTTGATCTTATAAAGGGACTCGATGGCGGAGCAGATGATTATATAAAAAAGCCGTTTTCTGTTATGGAGCTTATTTCAAGAGTTAAGGCGCTGCTTAGAAGGACTACGCCTGAAGTTATAAAGCAGCTTGAGATAGACAGTCTTACTCTTAATGACGAAAAACGAGAAGTCAGCATAGATGGAGCTCATGTTGAACTTACATACAAGGAATATGAGCTGCTTCGTTATATGATGAAAAATCGAAACATAGTGCTTAGCAGAGATCAGATAATGGAAAATATCTGGGGAATTGATTACATAGGCGAATCAAGAACTCTGGATATGCATATAAAAACTCTCAGACACAAGCTTGGTGACTATGGAAACAGGATACGAACCGTAAGAAATGTGGGGTATGTAATTGAATGAAAAAAGAGATCAATATCAGAATGATCATGATGTCGATCATTGCAATTATTGCATCGGTCGTTTGCATAACCATAGTTTATTACAATTTGTTTGAAAACCAGATCAAGAATGACCTGAAGATAAGCGCACAGCTTTTAAGAGACACAAGGTACTTTGAATCTGTAGATATTGATGCAAATAAGATTGATATAAATACAGATAATGATCAGCTTAGGGTTACATGGATAGACAGTGATGGTACGGTTCTTTATGACAATGACAGAAATGCTACTGAGCTTGAAAATCATATGTCGCGCCCGGAAGTAAGTGAAGCATTTGACAACGGCAGCGGCCAAAGTGTCAGAAAATCAGATACAATGAATATGAGTACGTTCTATTATGCAGTAAAGCTGGATAATGGAACGGTACTTAGAGTTGCAACGCAGGCGAAGAATATTCAGTCTGTGTTTTTTGCAACTTTTCCTATCGTACTTATAATTCTTGGTGCTGTTATAATCGTTTGCATATTGCTTTCGCATCTGCTTACAAAGCAGCTGATAGCACCTATTGAGGCAATGGCAGAACATATAGAGGACACAAATCAATATATGCCATATAAGGAACTGAGGCCATTTGCCGATATGATAAGGAGTCAGCATGCTCAGATATTGTCAGCGGCAAAAATGAGGCAGGATTTTACTGCAAATGTTTCACATGAACTAAAAACTCCGCTGACAGCTATATCAGGTTATGCCGAGCTTATAGAAAATCATATGGTAAGCGGAAATGATCAGGAGCATTTTGC
Organism: bacterium; assembly: GCA_963660835.1. Classification (GTDB taxonomy): domain Bacteria; phylum Bacillota; class Clostridia; order Lachnospirales; family Lachnospiraceae; genus Alectryocaccobium. The sequence continues at coordinate 33,776 of CAVLAA010000007.1, read as the reverse complement.
AAAGGAAATAAGAAAAAATGCGACCAGACTTCTTACACTCATAAACGATATAATAAGATTGTCAGAGCTTGATCATTGTGATAAAGTTCCGCAAATGGAAGAAGTAGATCTTTTCAAGCTTGCCTCGGATACTATTGAGCCTATAAAAATGGCAGCTGCAATGAAGAATGTAACAATATCACTTAGCGGAGAAGCATGCAATGTGCGAGGAAATAAGGATATGCTAAGGGAGCTTATAGATAATATTGTTCAAAATGCAGTTCGATACAATAATGACGGCGGATATGTAAAAGTAAACATAAGCAATGCAAACGGAGATAAGATCATCTCAGTTAAGGATAACGGGATAGGCATTCCAAAGGAGGATCAGCAAAGGATATTTGAAAGATTCTACAGAGTAGATAAAAGCAGATCTAAAGAGACCGGCGGAACAGGACTTGGTCTTGCTATAGTAAAGCATATAGTAGATATACATGGAGCAAGACTTGAACTGGAAAGTGATGTAGGAGTAGGAACCTGTATCCGTGTGTTGCTATGAATATAGTTATATGGTAAAATTACTATAAAGTACAACGATAAATGATGCTTTTTATATAATTTTACTGTATATGATTTATTGTACGATCAGAAAAAGAGGCAAATATGGATAATAGCAGCGGGACGAAAGAAATAATAATAAGATTAAGCAATGACAGGTCATTTTTATCTTTTCTTACATATCTGACAGGTCTTGGCGGACCTACTCATGCTGCGATCGGTCTTGACAAAGCGGATGAATATGTATATTCATTCAACACAAGAGGATTTAAAAAAGAATATCTTGTCCCGAGAAAAAAAAGAAAAGTAAGGGCAGTAAGCTACAGACTTCGTGTATCAGATAAAAGCTACATGATTTTAAAGGAAAGGATACTGTCTATGTATGAAGACAGAAGTTCTTATTCTTATTCAGGACTTGGAGTTGCGCTTTGTCTCATGCATATTCCATTTAGATTCAGATTTGAAAAGAAATATTTTTGCTCTCAATTTGTAGCTGAAATACTTACAGAAAGCGGCTGCTTTAATATAGCTAAAAGCCCGGAGCTGTGCTTTCCTAAAAGGATAGAAAAGGAAATAAAAAACAGTCCATTTATAACAGACGTTGCATTATCAGGAGATTTAATACCGATATATAAGGAAGTATTTAAATATTCAGTTAAGGTTCTGAAAAAGGCCAGACGTTCGGCGCTGTTTTACAAGATTATGATGCTTCATTATATGAAAAAGCTTTCTAAGCTATGCATTTATATTTTGATCGAGCAATACAAGGACGTATTTTCAAAAAATGATAAATATTAGAGTCAGACATTAATAAAAGGCAGATACTTAAGCATTGAGCTTTTGTATCTGCCTTTTAAAATTCATTGAAAATATCTTGCTTTTAGGAACGGATCCTGTCTCCGAATATAGAGTTTGCGAGATTTACCGCATAATCGTAGGTGAAGTCCGGATCCAAAATATTGGCATTGCTTGCTGCTACCATATCCTGCGAGTAATCAGTCATAAAGTAGGTTGAAAAATAGCTTCCCTTGTGTGTGATCAATGGGATAACTCCAAAATCATCTACGGTTACTCCGGTGCTGGTCTTGCGAAGTGTTACATCTGCCATACCTCCGACGAGTGAATATCCGTAATCCTGACTGGAAACGAAGTTTCCGAGTGAATAATAAATGATCATTTGGTGGCCGGAATCATCTGTTCTTACTTCGATAGGCTCGATAACATGCGGATGAGTTCCGATTACCATATCTACACCCCATTCAAGAAAGAGCGAAGCCCAGTAATTTTGGGAATCGTCTATGCCGGTATTGTATTCGGTTCCCCAGTGAGGACATACGATTATATAATCGGCCAGTGTCTTAGCCTGCTGAATATCGGCATATATATTATCTTCATTTAATATATTAAGAGCCCACGGAACGTCATAATATGAGCCGTCACCGGCATTTGAACCATAAGTATAATTGAGGATTGCAATCTTAAAGCCGTCCTTTTCATATATGCTTATGTTGTTTGAAGCTTCCTCACTGTTATAAGCACCGGTTGTTATCACAGACGGATAATTGGTCTGCCAGTAATCCAAGGTGCTAAAAAGAGGATTTGGGCCATAGTCAAGCATATGATTTGTTGCAAGCAGAACACAGTTAAAGCCTGCGTTTACTATGGCATCCTGTGCGGCATGAGGGCTGTTGAACGAAGGATATCCGGTTATTCCGTAATCGGTTCCGCCGCATGCCGTCTCCTCGTTTATGATCCTTAAATCATAATCAGAAAGTCTCCATGATGTATTTTGAAACAGTATGTTGTAGTCATAATTTCCTGCGCCGTCTGTGCAGCTGCTGTTAATCGAATCACTTAATAAAAGATCACCGACCATGCATAATTTAATGGTAGTATCAGGTACCGGTTCTGCTGTAGGAGTAGGAGCAGGGGTTTCCTCTACAGCAGCGGAAGCATAAGAATATTCACTTGTTGAATTTGTATTTGATGCTTCGTTTGAAGTGGAGGTACTGCCTGCGTCAGCAGTTTCGTCACCTGTATCTGCTGTAAAACGAGTTATACAGAGAAAAATGACGGTTATTGCAACAGCGGTACCAGCAAATAAACATACTAAATGCCTGAATAATTCTATTTGACGTTTACGGCGGTTCATAATATCCCTCACTTTGAAAAATCATAATATAAAAAACATTATATCAGACCTTATATATATTTGACAAATCCTTAAATTGTTCAGGAATATTTTCGGTAATTATCTGTGCAGATGAAATTTTTCCGAAGGTTACTGAAGAAACTATACCGAATTTGGATGAATCGCTGAGTATGTAGCAATTTTGGCATTGCTCCATGGCTGTTTGTTTGGTAAAGGCTTCACTTACATCAGGTGTTGTAAAGCCTGCCTGTTTTGTTATTCCGTTTGTTCCGAAGAAGCCTTTTGTAAAATGAAAGTGCTGCAGCATTTTTACGGCAGATGTTCCGACAACTGCATCGGTAGTGCTTTTGAGCTCACCGCCTATGAGTACAGCACGTTTTCCCATGCTGCCAAGAAGCTGGCCGTGAGCTACTCCGTTTGTAACAAATCCTGCCATACCTGCTTCTTTGCTCAGGTATTTTATAAGTGCGAGCGTTGTTGTTCCTCCATCAATAAATACAATGTCAGATGGAGTTATGAGTGACGCGGCATACTTGGCAATAAGTTCCTTCTCATCTTTGAAAAGATCTATTTTCTGAGCGAAGGTCGGCTCAGCGGTAGATACTATATTTGAAATAGCTATCGCACCGCCAAAAACCTTTTCGAGCTTGCCGAGTGCAGCAAGAGCAGTGATATCTCTTCTTGCTGTTGACTCGGAAATATTAAGCTGATTTTTAATATCTGTTACGGTAATGCTTCCATTGGAATTTACCAGTTGAAGAATCGCATTGCGTCTTTCCTCTGTTAGCATATCAGATCTCCTGGATTGATTCTTTGTATTTTTTTACATCTGTTTCGCGGATGATCTTCCTTAGAGGAAGAATATTTCCCGGTGAAACAGAAAGCTCATCTACACCCATTGCGAGAAATTCTTTTGTAAGTGTAGGATCTGCACCTAATTCACCGCATATTCCGGCCCATATTCCGGCCTTGTGTGCATTTTCTACAACCATTTTTATCTGACGTAGAATTGCTATGTGGTGTGAATCGAAGAAGGCATCGAGCTGTGTATTCTGACGGTCTATTGCAAGTGTATATTGTGTCAGATCGTTTGTGCCGATACTGAAGAAGTCAACCTCTTTAGCAAGAATATCACTGATTATTGCTGCGGCAGGTGTTTCGATCATAATACCCTGTTCAGGATTTCCATATTCGATTCCTTCCTCAGTAAGTTCCTGCTTTACTTCTTCGACAATAGCTTTAATCTTATGTATTTCGTCAAGGCTTATTATCATAGGATACATAATAGCGATCTTTCCGTAGATACTTGCTCTGAAAAGCGCTCTAAGCTGGGTTTTAAAGATCTCCGGCCTTGTAAGACAGATCCTTATTGCACGGCAGCCCATAGCCGGGTTGTCTTCTTTTGCCATTTCGAAGTAATCGCACTGCTTATCTGCGCCTATATCAAGTGTTCTGATAATGACGCGGCGTCCGGCCATTGTTTCTGCAACTTTTTTGTATATGCGGAACTGTTCATCCTCTGTAGGATAATGATCCTGTTCAAGATATATGAATTCGCTCCTGAAAAGGCCTATTCCGCCTGCATCATTTTGACGGACAAGAGCAAGATCCTTGATATTTCCGATATTTGCATAAAGCATGATCTGCTGTCCGTCGACAGTGATATTTTCTTTTCCTTTGAGAGATTCAAGAAGCTCTTTTTTTTCTGCTTCCTTATTATATGCTTCTTTAAGATGAGCAAGGGTTTCTTCATCCGGATCAACGTATATGATCCCTTCGTTGCCGTCAACAACCGCAAGCTTGCCGTCAAAATCATCTTCAAGCGGCATTTGAGTTGATACAAGTGCAGGTATAGCCATAGTTCTTGCCAGTATGGCAGTATGAGAGTTGAGCGAGCCATGTACAGTAACAAATGAAAGAACCATATCCTTATCGATCTGTACGGTTTCAGATGGAGCAAGGTCGTCTGCAAGAAGTATTACAGGCTCTTTAGAAGACATAAAACTGTGTGATGAGCCTGAAAGGATATTTAGGAGACGTTCTGAAATATCCTTTACATCCGCTGCTCTTTCCTTCATATAATCGTCATCCATTGATGCAAACATCTGCGAAAAGTTATCAGCAGTAGAAGCAACTGCATATTCGGCATTGACATTCTGTGAATTGATGATATTTTCAACTGATTCGTTGTAATCATCATCATCAAGCATCATCTGATGTATTTCAAAGATAGCTGCATTGACTTCACCAACCTCTTTGATTGCTTTATCATAAAGCACCTGAAGTTCGCATATAGCTTCTTCTCTTGCAGCCTTATAACGCTGTATCTCTGCTTCGGTATCTTCGATCGCTACACGGCGAACCTTTTGTTGAGCCTTTTTATAGAGACAGATCTTTCCGATCGCTATTCCGCCAAATACACTTTTTCCGTTGAATACTTTCATTTTTAATCTCCTTTTTCAAAGAAAAAGGCGGATAATTCTTTAAGAAATCATCTTAAAAAATTTCCGCCTTGAACTGTAGTATTAAAGATTAGCCTGTAAGAACTGGCTTACTGCTTCATAAGCGGCATCCTCATCTGCTCCGTCAAAGGTAAGAGTAATCTCCATATCCTTTTTAACTCCGAGACCCATAACACCAAATATTTTCTTGCAGTCTACTTTTTTATCACCTTTTGCAATGCTGATATTGCATGAGAAAGCCTTGCAGGCTTTGATAAGCTCTCCGGCCGGACGAGCATGGATTCCTTCAGGATCAGTAATTGTGTATTTGAATTCTTTCATATTGCGTACCTCACTAATTTATTATTAATAACAGTGTATCAAATTTTGAGTTTTTATTCTACAACCTTTTTCTTAAGAAGACCTAAAAGTAAGCAGGAAACAATACTTCCGGCAATAAGAGCAACAACATACATAATGGCATTTCCGACAACAGGGAATACAAAGATTCCGCCATGAGGAGCCATAAGAGTACATCCGAATCCGGCAGATATTGCACCGGCTATTGCAGAGCCTATCATGCAGGAAGGGATAACACGAAGCGGATCAGATGCTGCATAAGGGATAGCACCCTCTGTTATAAAGGCAAGACCCATTACAAAGTTTGTAGGACCTGATTCTCTTTCGGATTTTGTAAATTTATTCTTGAAGATAATTGTTGCTAAGGCAATTGCGATAGGAGGAGTCATTCCGCCGATCATAACAGATGCCATGATATCATAGTTTCCGGCTGCAATTGCGGCTGTACCAAATACATAGGCTGCTTTATTGAACGGACCGCCCATATCTATAGCCATCATTCCGCCGAGGATAAGGCCAAGGAGAACTTTGCTTGCTCCGCCCATACTAGCAAGACCCGAATTGAGCGCTGAGTTGATACCGCCCATGATAGGTTCAACTATGAAATTCATTGCAAGGCCCATAATCAGGATTCCAAGTACCGGGTAAATGAGAACAGGAGCTATCTTTTCAAGAGCATCAGGAAGTTTAGAGCAAAGTTTCTTTAAGAAGATAACTATATAGCCGGCAAGGAATCCTGCAACAAGAGCACCTAAGAAACCGGAAGTTCCGTTATAAGCAATCATTCCGCCGACAAAACCTACTGCAAGAGCGGGTCTGTCGCCGATAGCCATTGCTATGAAGCCTGCAAGAACGGGAAGCATGAGGTTAAATGCAACACCGCCAATACCTTTAAAAGTAGCAGCTATCGGAGTGATCGTTCCGAATGAAGATCTGGCTGCGGCATCCAGGGAGTTGATGTCTATTGAAAGACCATCAATAAGAAATGCAATTGCAATAAGAATACCGCCGCCGACAACAAACGGAAGCATGTGGGAAACGCCGTTCATAAGATGTGAATAAAATTTATGAGCGAAGCTTTCTCCACTGCCGGAGGGAACATTATTTTGAGAGGAAGTTGTTTCTGATTTATATACGGAAACATTTCCGGATTCTAACTGATTAATAAGCTGATCGGCCTTGCTTATGCCATCTGAAACCTGTGTAATGATGACTTTTTTGCCGTTGAAGCGATCAAGCGGAACCTGTGTATCTGCTGCAACAATGATTCCGACAGCTTCATTGATCTCATCAGATGTAAGCATATTTTTTGTACCGCCTGAGCCTCTTGTCTCTACCTTTATTGAATAGCCTGCAGCACTGGCAGCTTTTTCAAGTGCTTCTGCAGCCATATATGTGTGAGCGATTCCGGTTGGGCAGCCTGTAACGGCAAGAATCTTGCCTTTGCTTCCTTCGGAGGAGGTATTTGCAAGTCTGTCATCTACATCGCCGTTTTCTGAATCAGCCTTATCTATAATAGAAAGAAATTCATCTACAGTCTTTGCATTTTTTAATGAGCTGCTGAAATCTTCATCCATAAGCATCATTGATAGCTTGCTGAGGACATCAAGATGAACATTGTCCTCGGTATTGGGAGCTGCAATAAGAAAGAAAAGCTCTGCAGGCTCTCCGTCCAATGAGTCAAAATCTACTCCGTTCTTTACAACCATTGCGGCAAGTCCGGGAGCTTTAACAGCATCACATTTTCCGTGAGGAATAGCAATTCCTTCTCCGATACCTGTTGTACTTTCTTCCTCGCGGGCATATACCTTTTGTCTGTAAGCCTCGCGATCGGTAATCTTACCGCTTTTGCACATGAGATCTATAATGGTATCGAGAGCTTCGTTTTTGGATGCAGGCGAAGCATCTAAAGAAACTGACCGCTTATCAATAAGATCTGTAATTCTCATTTGGTTTCCCCCCTAAGTTGATTTAATATGTCCTCTACCTCTGGTCTGGTAGCAAGGTTTTCAGAGAATGCGCTTGCACTTCCGCATGCAATGCCTGTATAAAATGCAGTTTCGTAATTATGAGTATCAAGCCAGCCGCTCATAAATCCGGCAACCATCGAATCACCGGCACCGACTGCATTTACTAAGGTTCCTTTAGGAGCAGGAGCCTTGTAAACCTCGTTGTTCTCAGCAATAAGCACGGCGCCTTCGCCTGCCATTGAAATAAGAACATTCTTTGCACCCATTTCACGGAGCTTTATTCCATATGGGATAACCGATTCACGTGTTTTAAGTTCAACCTTGAATATTTCACCTAATTCATGGTTGTTTGGTTTAATAAGAAATGGATGGTATTTAAGTACATTTAAAAGCAGATCCTTTGTTGCATCTACAACAATTTCTATACCCTTATCCTGCATGCGTTCCATGATGCGGCTGTACATATCATCCGGCATAGAAGAAGGAATGCTTCCGGCAAGAAACAGGATGTCTCCTTTTTTTAATTTGTCAAGGTGCTGCATAAGTTCATCTACCTTGCAAGGGCTGATGTCAGGTCCCATGCCATTGATCTCGGTTCCGTCTATTGATTTGAGCTTTACGTTGATTCGGGAATTTCCTTCGTTTATTTCTATGAAATCCGAAACAATTCCAAGCTTTTCGACACGGCGTTTGATTTCGTCACCTACAAAGCCTGCTGTAAAACCAAGAGCGGTAGTTTCATATCCAAGGTTCTTCAGCACAATTGATACGTTTATGCCTTTGCCTCCGGGAAACATGAACTCCTGTGTAGTACGGTTTGTGAGACCAAGCTTAAAATCATCTACCGATACAATATAATCAAGGCTGGGATTAAAGGTTACGGTATATAGCATGGATTGTCCTCCTTAACAACTTTTGTGATTTCATTATAATAAGCCAAACGTTCAAAATCAATCAAATTCAGTCAAAAATCATTCACCAAAATTTAATATATTTATTGTAAATAATTCACAAACGGTCAAAAACGAGCGTAAAAAGGCATAAAAGAAGCAGGCAATCAAAAGATTAACCTGCTTTTCAGATAGCATTATCAAATAAATCATTTGCGGCAGAGCCAGTCGGCAAGGCTTATAAGACTTGGCTGTTTTGAATACAGTCTTTTAGAAAGCTCATCATCCGGCTCAGTCAGATCCGGGATCATTACGGTATTGCAGCCGGCATCTGAGGCTGAAAGAACACCATTTGGTGAATCTTCGACAGCAATTGTATCTTTTGGGTCAAGTTTAAGCATCTCACATGCCTTCAGATAAACATCCGGCGCAGGTTTTCCGCGCTTTACCATATATGCTGATACGATATCCTCAAACATATCGAGAAGACCTGTTTTTTCAAGCTCCCTGCTTGCTATATCTACAGGAGTAGCGGTAACGATCGCAAGGCGATATCCTGCAGCTTTAAGTCTTTGCAGTGACTCTTTGGCTTCTGGCTTTGTAACAAGGCCGTTTGCTTCGATTATCTCATTGAAGATTTTTGCACGCAGGTCACGAAAAACCATCCAGTCCATCTTGCAGCCGCAAAATGTATTTACAAGCTCCTGCGCATAAGGAGAGCCTAGGCTTCGAAATAATAGAGCCTGCTGTCTTGTAATAGGATGTCCGAGCTCCTCAAAGGTTCTTAAATATGTAGGTACATAATATTTTTCAGTATCGATCAGTGTTCCGTCTTTATCAAATAAAATTGTATTAATCATAATATATGTAGTATAAATGAAATATTTCAAATCGCAAGTAGAAATGAAAGAGAGAAATATCTGATTTTTAGTATAAAATTGCAAAAAGAAAATTTTTGACATTATTTATTAAGCATATATAATTAGAAAGATCGGGAGATCACCCGGTATAAAAGTAAAATATTATGAGATTATTTGAGGATAACATCTTCAGATATGCATGGTGACGCAAATATGCGTCAGAAAAGAGGAAAGTATGGAACATTTTGAACACAAAAATAAGGGAACCTGTTCAACATCAGTCAGCTTTGATCTTGATGGTGATAAGGTAAGAAATATTAAATTCACAGGTGGATGCAACGGAAATTTAAAGGCGATTGCAATCCTTAGTGACGGACTTACAGTTGATGATATTGAGTCTAAGCTTTTGGGAAATACATGCGGCTTCAGAAATACATCCTGCGCTGACCAGCTTGCAAAGGCAGTAAGAGAAGCATATGAAAGCAAATAATGAATTATAATGAAGGTACAGAAGAGTTTCCGGAAACATGCTGCAAATGGGGTTGCTGAAAAGCGACCCCATTTTTTTAGGGGAAGTTCACATATAAGTAAAATTTATTATGGGCGATAAATCTTACGAAATTTTCAAATGGCTTTATATATAATAATATCTAATCAATCCGGTTAAGGAGAAATAATATCAATAAGAGGAGGAAGATAAATCATGATGAACAGAGTAATGTGTGGATGTGGATGTAGATGTATGTGCTGTGAGTGTTTTGCGTATAAAAGTATGGTTTGTTTTCTGCACACTTTTTGATTAGAACTGTTAAACTATGAGCAGCAGCTGTCACAAAATGTGTCAGCTGCTTTTTTTGAAATAATTTGAATAAAAAAGGAGGATAAACACATGAGCGAAATTAAAGAAAGCGCATTGGAACTGATCGGAGGAACACCTATTTTAAAGTTAAATGGGTATGCAAAGAAAAGAGAAATTACGCAGGCAACAGTACTTGCAAAATTGGAATATTTGAATCCGGCAGGTTCTGTGAAGGATCGCATTGCTCTTGCAATGATCGAGGATGCGGAAAAGAACGGAACATTAAAGCCGGGTGCAACAATTATTGAACCTACAAGCGGCAATACAGGTATAGGTCTTGCTGCAGTTGCGGCGGCAAAGGGATATAAAGCAATCTTAACACTTCCTGATACCATGAGTGTGGAACGAAGAAATCTGCTTAAGGCATATGGTGCAGAGCTTGTACTGACGGAGGGTGCAAAGGGAATGAAGGGAGCCATTGCAAAAGCAGAGGAGCTGAATAAAGAAATTGAAGGCTCAGTTATTTTAGGACAGTTTGAGAATCCTGCAAACCCAAAGGTACATAAGGAAACAACCGGACCGGAGATCTGGAAACAGACAGAAGGTAAGGTCGATATATTTGTTGCCGGTGTCGGTACAGGTGGAACAATTACAGGGGTTGGTGAATACTTAAAAGAACAGAATCCAAATGTGAAGATCGTAGCAGTAGAGCCGGCATCCAGTCCTGTACTTTCAACAGGTACACCGGGAGCACATAAGATTCAGGGGATTGGAGCAGGCTTTGTACCGGATGTGCTCAATACAAAGGTATACGATGAAATAATTGCGATTGAAAATGAAGACGCCTTTGCGGAAGGAAAAGCCTTTGCCATATCAGAGGGTATCTTAGTCGGTATTTCATCTGGTGCGGCACTTAAGGCAGCAGAAATACTTGCTAAGAGACCGGAGAATAAAGGAAAAACAATTGTTGCTTTGCTTCCGGATTCCGGCGACCGTTATCTGTCCACTCCGTTGTTTAATTCATAAAATAAATTGATCCTGGGGAGGTGATGCTTTGAGCCAGGAAGTAAATACAATAAGCACTAATAAATCTTTCCTTGTTAAAGTGGAACAGTATGTAAAAGACATAAAGTATGGGAGCATTACTTTAATCGTACAGGACGGAAAGGTGATACAGATAGATAAAACTGAAAAAATCAGAATAAAAAACTGACTGGAAGGACCAGAGGTTTTACGGAAATAATTATGAACGTAAAATCTCTGGTTTTTTTAGTAATGAGATGCCGTGGCCGTTGGAATGGCATAGGCCTGCAAAGCTGAAGTTGGTGGTTCGAATCCATCCGGTATCGCTAACGGTTATTATATGCCGTAAATAAAAATAAGAAAGCAGGTGACATATGAGTAATACATATAAAAATTTGCAAAATTCTCATCCATGCTTTGGAGGATATAAAAATAATGCCGGCAGAATACACTTGCCCGTAAGTCCTGGATGCAATATTGCCTGCAGATTTTGTGACAGAACAATGAATGACGAGGAGGAAAGACCCGGTGTTACATCAAAGATTTTAAAACCGGAGGAGTGTGAGGATATATTAAGAAAAGCATTGGAAATATGTCCGGATATTAAGGTGGCAGGTATTGCCGGTCCGGGCGATACCCTTGCATCAGATAATGCATTAAAGACATTTGAAATTGTGAAAGAGAAATTTCCAAATTTAATTAAATGTATGAGTACAAACGGACTGCTGTTAAATGAAAGAGCCGAGGAAGTCATCCGCATTGGAATCGATTCACTTACTGTTACGGTAAATGCAGTAGACCCGGAAATTGAGGATAAGCTCAATGCATATATCATTTATCACGGCCGGAAAATTGACGGAGTTGAAGGTGCAAAGATTCTGATTGAAAACCAGCTGGAAGGAATCAGAAAGGTCGCTGCAGCAGGGATCACGATTAAAGTAAATACTGTCCTTGTACCGGAGATAAACGGAGATCATATTGAAGAGATTGCAAAAACAGTAAAAAAGGCTGGTGCCAGTATTTACAATATCATACCTTTGATACCGCAGCAGGAGTTAAAAGATCATAAAGCGCCTACATGTGCAGAGATCGACCGGGCACGGATGAGGGCATCGAAATATATTGATGTTTTCAGACACTGTCAGCATTGCAGGGCAGATGCAGTTGGTGTACCGGGAAAATCAGAGTATGGCAGTCAGATTTATCAGAGACGACTGAATGTAAAGGAGACGTTCTCACATGGATAAGGAAGAATATAAAATTGCGGTGGCTACCAGTGACGGAATCGTAGTGAACACGCATTTTGGGAGAGCAAAGGATTTTTATATATATCATATAGATGAAGAACAGATGCATTTTCTTGAAAAAAGAAGTGTTACACCTGTATGCGAAGGAGGAAACCATGATAATGAGAAGCTTAAGGCAAATCTGGAAAAACTGTGGGATTGTAAATATCTGTTAGTTAGCAGAATCGGAAGTGGTGCAGCTAACATGGCAAAATGCTTTGGAATTGAAAGCTATGAAATCCCCGGGATCATCGAGGAATCTGTAGAAC
>CAVLAA010000007.1:13856-21179 GCA_963660835.1 bacterium | reverse complement strand
GTTAATAAAGTATATAAAAATAAAAAAAATATTTGAACAGAAGGAATAAAGAAATGGGTGAATTAAGACAGATAGCAATTTATGGAAAAGGTGGAATTGGAAAATCAACAACTACACAAAATCTTACTGCGGGTTTAGTTGAGCATGGTAAAAAGGTAATGGTAGTTGGATGTGATCCGAAAGCGGATTCCACCAGACTTCTTCTTGGTGGTCTGGCACAGAAGACGGTACTTGATACCATTCGAGAAGAAGGAGAGGATATAGAACTTGACCGTATTATGAAAGATGGATATGGCGGAACAAAATGTGTGGAATCAGGTGGACCTGAACCGGGTGTTGGCTGTGCAGGAAGAGGAATCATTACTTCCATTAATATGCTTGAAAACCTTGGTGCATATACAGAAGATCTGGATTATGTATTTTATGATGTTCTCGGTGATGTGGTTTGTGGTGGATTTGCAATGCCGATCCGTGAAGGTAAAGCAAAAGAAATATATATCGTTGCCAGTGGAGAGATGATGGCACTTTATGCAGCAAATAATATCTCGAAAGGAATTAGGAGATATGCAAGAACCGGTGGGGTAAGACTTGGCGGAATTATCTGCAATTCCAGAAATGTTGACAGAGAGCTTGATTTGTTGCGTGCCTTTGCAAATGAACTTGGAACAAAGCTTTTGTATTTCGTTCCAAGAGACAATATTGTTCAGCATGCAGAGATCAATAAGAAAACAGTTATAGAATACAAACCTGATTCTAATCAGGCTCAGGAATATAGAAATCTTGCACAGGCAGTTATTGAAAACACAGATTTTGTGATCCCTACTCCGATGACGCAGGAGAGACTGGAAGAAATCTTGATGGAATATGGAATGATGGAACTGGCCGATGACTATAAGATTTAAGGAGGATGCAGATTATGGGAATTAGCAGGTCAATTGCAGAATTAGTTGGAAAAACACCTCTATTAGAATTAAACAATTACGAAAAAAAGTATGATTTAAATGCACGGATTCTTGTCAAGCTTGAGTATTTCAATCCAAATCAGAGCGTTAAGGACAGAATTGCACTTGCAATGGTGGAGGAGGCAGAAAATAAGGGACTTTTGAAACCGGGATATACCATTGTAGAAACAACCAGCGGAAATACAGGAATCGGTCTTGCGGCAATTGCTGCCAGCAAAGGATATAAATTCCGTGTATACATACAGGATCAGGTAAGTGAAGAACGTTTTAAGGTTATAAAAGCCTTTGGTGGCGAGACGATCAAGCTCTCTAAGGAACCTGCTGTAGCGAAAACCCTAGAAGAAACAAATGGAGATTTTGTAGCGGCAATTAAAGCATTGAAGGAGCAGGTTCTGGATAAAGAAGAAAATATATTCTTTGTGGATCAGTGTTCAAATCCTGCAAATCCGGCAATCCATGAGGCCACTACAGGTCCGGAGATATGGGAGGATACCGAGGGCAGTGTGGATATCCTGGTTGCTAATGTTGGCACCGGAGGAACGGTATCTGGTACCGGTAAATTTCTAAAGAGCATGAATTCTGATGTAAAGGTGGTAGCAATCCAGCCGGGACAAAATTCACTGCCAAGTGAAAGTAATCCGACACCGGAAGAGATCACAGGGGTACATCCTTTTGAAGGCGTACCTGCGGAGCGCGTACCATCGACTATGGATCTGAATATATACGATGAAAAATTTGAAGTGGAAACAATCGATGCATATAAATTAGCCAGAGAGGTGGCAAAAACGGATGGTATTTTGGTTGGAACATCCTCAGGTGCGGCAATATATGCAGCAACAGAACTAGCAAAGCGTCCGGAAAATAAAGGAAAGACAATTGTTGCAGTATTACCGGATACAGGACTTCGGTATCTTTCTACGAATCTGTTTAACGAAGAATATCAGGGATAGGAGCGAGTGATATGTCAGTGAATTTGTCAAATTCAAACGTAGCCACAAGGGAGAACCGTATTGGTTCAATTACCGGTTATATTGGAACATTAAAAGATTTAGCAACCCAGAGTGAATGTGGTACCTTAAAAGGCTGTTCCAGATGTTTTTCCCAGTCCAGCACTTGCCTTTCTATGTGCGGACTGTCACAGCTTGCCGGAATTCGTGACGTTGCAATTATTCATCATGGACCGGCGGGCTGTTCTGTTACAGGAGCAAATTCATATTATATGTCAAAGGTTATGTCAAAAAAGAGAGGTGTAACCAGTGATACTGTTTATGTTGGAACCGATATGAATGAAAATGATACCATTTTTGGCTCCACAGAATCTCTTCGAAGCATCATACTGGAAGTTAATAAAAGATATCAGCCAAAAGCTATTTTTGTATCAAGCTCATGTGCTACAGGCATTATCGGCGAGGATATCGACAGTATTGTGGATGAAGTAAAAAATGAAGTAGGTGTACCGATCGCAGCGGTACATTGTGAAGGGTTTAAATCGAGAATATGGGCTACAGGTTTTGATATATCCGATCATGCAGTCTTGCAGGCTATCGTACAGCCACCGAGAGAGGGGGTAAAGACAAACAAGATTAACTTTAAGAACTTCTTTGAGAGTGCACGTCCCGAGATTATTGAGATATTCAGGAACTTTGACTTAGAACCGGTATTTTTGTATTGTAATTCGACGGTTGAGGAGCTGTCTCATCTTTCAGAGAGCCTTGCAACCACATGTATCTGCGGTACTTTGGGAAATTATTTGGGAAATGCTCTGGAAGAAAAATATGGTGTTACGTATGTAAGAAGTATTAATCAATGCGGTATCACAGGCTTTGAGACATGGCTTCGGGAAATCGGAAAAGTAACCGGAAGAAGTGAAAAAGTAGAAGCTTATATCGAAGAGCAGCGAACAATCTATATGCCTCAGATCGAAGAAGTGAAAAAGGAACTGAAGGGACTTACTGCAGTTCTTGGTATGGGACCGGGATACACCTTTGAGGTATCAAGAGTATTGGAGGAACTTGGCATAAAAGTTGTTTGGGCACTTGCATGGCATTATGACAAGAAATATGAAAATGGCGACGTGCCACCGTCTATGAAATATCTGCTTGATAATGATATTGATTTTGAGGTGAGTGTAGCCGACCAGCAAAACTATGAGGTTATGAATATACTTAACAAATATAAGCCGGATATGTATCTGTCAAGGCATCCGGGCTCAACTGTCTGGGCAATTAAAAACGGAACACCGGCAATCTATGTGGCGGATGAATATATGATATTCGGCTATAAGAATACATTGGAATTTGCAAAGACAATTATAGATGCAATCAGAAACAGAAGCTTTGAAGAAAATCTGGCAAAGCGTTCGAAGCTGCCGTACACAGACTGGTGGTATAAACAAAACGTAGATACATTTTTAGAGGAGGCGAGGTAAGATGGCAAAGCTTTTAGACAAACAGAGATATAAGTGTGCACTTGGTGCTATGCAGACTGTTCAGGCAATTGACAGAGCGTTGCCGATACTTCATTCCGGACCCGGATGTGCCCAGAAGCTTTCGGAATCAATAGGAAGCTCAGGGTATTTTTCGCCCAATATATTTCCATGTACCAGCATCAATGAGAAGGATGTTGTATTTGGCGGAGTAAAGAAACTAAATTCAACGATTGAAAATGCTTTAAAGGTGATAGACGCAGATCTGTATGTGGTTTTGACAGGATGTATCCCTGAGATTGTAGGTGATGATTCCGGAGAAGTGGTATCGCGTTTTGAAAATGCAGATAAGCCGGTTATCTATGCACCAACAGCTGGGTTTAAGGGAAATAACTACAAAGGTCATGAACAGGTTGTTGATGCAATTATTGACCAGTATTTGAAAAAAACTGATAAAAAGCAAAAAGGGCTTGTAAATATCTGGGCAGATGTGCCGTATCAGGATTTGTTCTGGTTCGGAAATATAAGAGAACTTGAAAAGCTTGTGCAGGAATTGGGGCTTATACCGAATACAATATTTGGATTAAAAAGAGGAATTGAGAATATCAATAAGATTCCGGAGGCAGAATTCAATCTTCTGGTATCTCCGTGGGTAGGTCTCGGGAATATGAAAAAGATGGAACGAAAGCTTGGAATACCATATCTGCATTATTATACACTTCCGATCGGTGCCACTGAGACAAGCAAATTTCTAAGAGCTGTTGGTGAATTTGCAGGAGTGGATAATGAAAAGGTGGAAGCGGTAATAAAGGAGCATGAGGACTATTATTACTATCTGATCGAGCGATATGCGGATTTATTCCTTGAGAATCGTGTCATTAACAAGCAGTTCACTGTTGTTGCAGATGCACAATATTCATTGGGTATCACCAAATTTCTGGTGAATGATCTGGGACTTGTTCCGACAAAGCAGTTTGTCGTAGATGACACACCGAAAAAATACAGAGACCGGATTGCTTTGGAATTCAAGAATCTTAATTTCGGACTTGAGGCGGAGGTGTCTTTTGAAACTGACGGATATAAAATTCATGAAGAGATCAGGAAGCATGATTATCATGGCTATCCTCTTATTCTTGGTGGATATTATGAAAAAGAACTTACCGGAGAGTTGAAAGGCAATTTCCTTAATATATCATGGCCGGTACTGGATAAGGTTGTATTTGATGATTTTTATGTAGGATATACTGGGGGGATTCGATTAATAGAGGATATTTATACGGTAGCAGTACAGAGATTTAATTAATAATATTGCAAAAAGCTGCCTGCGGACCATATTTATGGTTTGCAGGCAGTTGCCATATGGCAGGAGGTGTTGGTTTGGCTTATAAGATTGCAGTTGGTTCTTCTGACGGGATTTATACAGATTTAAAGTTTGGTGAGGTTATAAAGTTTCTGATCTACGAAGTATCGGATGAAATCAGATTAGCAGAAGAAAGAATCATTCATAACGATACATGCACGCAGAAAGTCAATGAAAATTCCCGCAACACATCGGGCTGTAGTAATGTGGGCTGTGGTGGCAACGGCAGAGGATGTAATGGTTCTTCAGATATAATTTCAAAGGTAGAGCTTATATCTGATTGCAGATGTGTTGTATGCAAAAAAATTGGATTTCAGGCACAGAAACAATTTGAAAAAAAAGCTATATCTGTATTTGATGTGGAGTGCGAAATTAGTGAAGCATTAGAAAAAATTACTTTTTATTATGGAAAAATTGATAAGCATGAATCATTTGACAGAAAGGGTGCTGGATGAGATACCGTATTCCGGACTAAATAGACATTTGTAAGAGATTTTTTATTTGAAAAATTAATTTTAAAAAATATTATATTTACCCCTTGACGAGGTAGGTAAATGATGCTACTATAGCATCAACCTACTTGAGAGGCGGGTAAAAAACATAAGGAGAAAAGATGATGCAGTTTTATTTTGAAAGACGATTAAAAACAGACTACATGAGCAATGGAAATGGACGAATGTGTTGTTGTTGCTGCTGAATCATTAATCATACAGAAAATCTACTATATTAAATAGAATAAATATTAAACAATTAAAACAAGAAAGAGGAAATTACAATGGCAAAATATAAATTCGAAACATTACAGCTTCACGTAGGACAGGAAAATCCGGATCCGGCAACAGATGCAAGAGCAGTACCGATCTATCAGACAACATCTTATGTATTCCGCAATTCACAGCATGCAGCTGACAGATTCGGACTTGCAGATGCAGGGAACATCTACGGACGTTTAACAAACTCTACACAGGGTGTATTCGAAGACAGAATTGCAGCCCTTGAAGGCGGTGTTGCAGGACTTGCAGTTGCATCAGGTGCAGCAGCTATCACATATACGATCCAGGCACTCGCAGCTAAGGGTGAGCATATCGTAGCTCAGAAAACAATCTACGGAGGATCATACAACCTTCTTGCACATACTCTTCCACTTACAAGCGGAGTTACAACAACATTTGTTGATGCTCACAATCTTAAAGAAGTTGAGGATGCAATACAGGAAAATACAAAGGCTGTTTATATTGAAACACTTGGAAATCCTAACAGTGATATCCCGGATATTGATGCATTGGCAGCTATAGCTCACAAGCATGGTCTTCCTTTGGTTATTGACAATACATTTGGTACTCCATATCTTATCAGACCGATCGAGCACGGAGCAGACATAGTTGTTCATTCAGCAACTAAGTTTATCGGTGGACACGGTACAACACTTGGCGGTGTTATCGTTGATGGAGGCACATTTGATTGGGCAGCAAGCGGAAAATATCCTTGGATATCTGCTCCGAATCCATCATATCATGGAGTTAAATTTACCGAAGCAGCCGGAAAGGCAGCATTTGCAACATATATCAGAGCAATCCTCTTAAGAGACCAGGGAGCAACTATTTCACCGTTTGCAGCATTCCTTCTTCTTCAGGGAACAGAAACACTTTCATTAAGACTTGAAAGACATGCTGAAAATACAAAGAAGGTTATAGAATATCTTGTAAGCAATCCAAAGGTTGCAAAGGTTAATCATCCTTCACTTCCGGAGCATCCGGATCATGAGCTTTACAATAAATATTTTCCGAATGGAGGAGCAAGTATCTTCACATTTGAGATCAAAGGAGGAAAAGACGAAGCTTACAGATTTATTGATAATCTTGAGATCTTTTCACTGCTTGCAAATGTTGCAGATGTTAAATCACTTGTTATCCATCCTGCAACAACTACTCATTCACAGCTTACAGATGAGGAGCTTGCTGATCAGGGAATATCTCAGTCAACAATCCGTCTGTCAATAGGAACTGAGCATATAGACGATATTATCGCAGATCTTCAGAAGGGATTTGATGCGGTTTAATATTACGGATATTTAAAGGAAAGATCATGTAAACGGAGGAAATTATTATTATGTCAAATGTATATACATCAGCAGATCAATTGATCGGAAAAACACCTATATTAGAGCTTACAAATATTGAGAAATCAGAAGGACTTGAAGCTAAGGTTCTTGCAAAGCTTGAATATTTCAATCCTGCAGGTTCTGTTAAAGACAGAATCGCAAAGCAGATGATAGATGAAGCTGAAAAAGAAGGAAAGCTTAATGCTGATTCGGTTATTATAGAGCCGACAAGCGGAAATACAGGTATCGGACTTGCTTCTGTAGCAGCAGCAAGAGGATACAGGATCATCATTGTTATGCCTGAGACAATGTCTATCGAAAGAAGACAGCTCATGAAGGCATATGGAGCAGAGCTTGTTCTTACAGAAGGCTCAAAGGGAATGAAAGGAGCTATTGCAAAAGCAGATGAGCTTGCAAAAGAGATCCCAAACAGCTTTATACCGGGACAGTTTGTTAATCCAAGTAATCCTAAGGC
>CAVLAA010000007.1:10766-13846 GCA_963660835.1 bacterium | reverse complement strand
GGGAAGATACAGACGGCGATGTAGATATCTTTGTAGCCGGAGTAGGTACAGGCGGAACAGTTACAGGTGTAGGCAAGTATCTCAAATCAAAGAAGCCTGATGTCAAGGTTGTAGCTGTTGAGCCAAAAACATCTGCTGTGCTTTCAACAGGTGTAGCAGGAAGTCATAAGATCCAGGGTATCGGTGCAGGCTTTGTGCCGGATGTCCTTGATACTAAAATCTATGATGAGATCATTACTGTATCAAATGAGGATGCATTTGCAACAGGCAAGCTGGTAGGAAGAAAAGAAGGTGTACTTGTAGGTATATCATCAGGAGCTGCTCTTTATGCAGGTATTGAGCTTGCAAAGAGACCTGAAAACAAAGGAAAAACTATTGTAGTTCTTCTTCCTGATACAGGTGACAGATATCTCTCAACACCATTATTTGCTGATTGATTTAAAGCAACAGTAAAGAAAAGAGTCGATTATGCTTATATCAACTAGAGGCCGTTATGCTTTAAGGGTCATGATAGATATGGCAGAGCACTATGGAAGCGGATATATTCCGATGAAGGATATAGCAGCCAGGCAGGGTATATCATTAAAATATCTAGAAAAAATATTACCCGTTCTTTCCAAAAATAAGCTCATAGAGGGAGTACATGGAAAAGGCGGCGGTTACAAGCTTACAAGATACCCTTATCAATACAAAGTCGGTGAGATCTTACGACTTACCGAGGGCGATCTCTCTCCGGTACCTTGTCTTGGATGCAATGCAGAGCCATGCGAAAAAAGTGCTGAATGCAGAACAATATCTATGTGGGAAAAGCTGGATTCACTTATCAACAATTATCTTGACAGTGTAACGCTGGATGACCTTATAAAGCAGGGGGCATTCTATCTCGACAGTTTATAAAATTAAAACTCCACCCTGTTGCCGTTTGACAATGGGGTGGATCGTATAAGTAAAATAAAAAAGATATATTTCCTAAAGTTTTTCTTGAATTTTGAAAATAGGAAGTATATCTTTTTTACGTATATTTTTTAATGTCGCAATTGATAAATATATATGTTAAAATCTCAGTGTCAGACACTAAGAAACATAGCCTGATGAAGTAAGATGGGAAAGTATCAATGAAAGAAATAATATCAAAATTAGCCTTCAGTGACGAGACAGAACAGTTCCGCTCACCTTCGGAGCCGGATGTAAATGACAAAGTATGTATAAAGATCAGAGTTGAAAAAAACAGAGCAAGAAGTGTTAAACTCTTATTATTAAGAGAAAAAGAACAGATTGAAATGTACAGAATGCCGGCTGACAGATATTTTGATATCTACAGAGCTGTTATTACATGCAAGGATGAAAAGGTTTCATATGCTTTTTTGATAGAATTGGAATTGACCAAAGGATATGTTATCTATCAGAAAAACGGTGCTTTTTTTAAGGAAACAGCAGAAATGCCGGATGATAATCAGTTTGCATTTTCATTCACACCGGGATTTCATGTGCCTGAATGGTCTAAGGGTATAATACAGTACCAGATCTTTCCTGACAGATTCAGGAACAGTGACAGATCAAATGATGTATGTGACAGGGAATATTATTATATAAACGGTCACGTTAAACATTTGAAATGGAATACGCCTGTTTACGGATCGGATTTCAGGCATTTTTATGGAGGAGACTTAAAAGGAATATATGAAAAGCTTGATTATCTTGAGGATCTTGGTGTTCAGGCGATTTATTTAAATCCTATTTTTGTATCGCCTTCATCACATAAATATGATACTCAGGACTATGAACATATCGATCCTCATCTTGGTGTGATAGTCGAGGATAAGAAGTATGAAATGCTTGACTGGGAACACAATAATGGTTATGCCCAGCAATATATCAAAAGAGTTATATCAAAGAAAAACCTCGAAGAGAGTGACAAACTTTTTGCCGAGCTTTGTAAGGAAATACACAAACGAGGCATGAAGATAATAATTGACGGTGTATTCAATCACTGCGGTTCATTTAATAAATGGATGGATAAGGAAGGAGTATATGCCGAAAAGCCCGGATATAAGCTGGGAGCAGCAAGAGGAGTAGAAAGTCCGTACAGAGATTATTTTAAATTTAAAGAAAGAGAAGGAGATTTCTGTGCTGACTATGATTCATGGTGGGGAATGGACACTTTGCCAAAGCTTAACTATGAAAACTCAAAGAAGCTGCGTGAAAAAATCTATTCTATAGCCGAAAAATGGTCATCAGAGCCTTATTGTATCGATGGATGGCGGCTGGATGTTGCAGCTGATCTTGGCTATAGTACAGAGTACAATCACAAGTTCTGGAAAAATTTCAGAAAAAGAGTAAAGGCAGTAAATAAGGATATTGTAATAATAGCAGAGCATTACGGAGATGCTTCATCATGGCTGCAGGGAGACGAATGGGATACGGTTATGAATTATGATGCATTTATGGAACCGCTTTCATTCTTCCTTACCGGAATGGAAAAACACAGCGATTATTACAGCCATGACCTTTATCAAAACGGTGTCGCCTTCTTTACAAGCATGAGAGAAAAGATGGCAGCTATGCAGATCACAACTCTTATGTGCTCGATGAATGAACTGTCGAATCATGATCATTCAAGATTTTTGACACGTACAAATAAAAGAGTAGGAAGACTGAATACGCTTGGAAGTGATGCGGCAGGACAATGCATCAGGAAGGAAATATTCAGAGAAGCTGTAGTTGTTCAGATGACATGGCCGGGTGCACCGACTATTTATTACGGTGATGAGGCAGGACAGGTTGGATGGACAGACCCGGACTGCAGAAGAACATATCCATGGGGAAAAGAGGATGCCGAGTTTATAGGCCTGCACAAGGATCTTATAGCTATAAGAAAACAGTATCCGGTATTTAAGAATGGATCGCTTATCGAGCTTGCAGCTGATTACGGGCTAATTGCTTATGGCAGATTTACTAAGGACGAATGCGCGATTGTAGTTGTAAACAATTCAAGAGACGCAAGAGTTGTTAAGATAGATGCAGTAAGAGCCGGAGCTAAGGACGGCGATGAATTTGAACAGGTTTTTGAAACAAATAAT
>CAVLAA010000007.1:0-10756 GCA_963660835.1 bacterium | reverse complement strand
AATAATAAGGGACATAATACAAAAAGGAAGAGGCTTAAGTTGATTCACGGAAGAAAGCTTGAAGTGGAGATTTCTTCCAGATCGGCTGTAATTTTAGTACGAAGAAATTTGTAAAAGGAGCAGATCTTATATGGCTAAAACATTACCTGCAATGAAGCATGTAACATTCACTGAATTTGACGGCTTTTTATTTGGTGAAGGCAAAAATTACGAGATATATAAGAAATTGGGAGCGCATCCGTGCACAAAGAATAAAAAGAAGGGTGTTTACTTTGCAGTTTGGGCACCAAATGCCAAAAAAGTAAGTATAATAACAAATGCGAACAATTTTGACGAGAGCCAGGGTCTTATGAAAAAGGCAAAGGGAAATGTCGGAGTTTGGGAGCAGTTTGTTGAGGGTGCATGCATAGGTGATGTATACAGATTTGTAGTAGACGGCGCAGACGGAATAAAGAGATACAAATCCGATCCGTATGCATTCGAAACAGAATTAAGACCGGCAAATGCTTCTGTTGTAGCTGCGCTTGACGGCTATAAATGGGGTGATGATGAATATATGTCGTCGCTTGACAATAAAAATATTTCATCAAAGCCAGTAGCCATATATGAAGTTCACTTAGGCTCCTGGAAAAAGGATTATCGTTTAAACGAGGATGGATTTTTAAATTACAGAAGACTGGCAGATGAGCTTGCGGATTATGTAAATTATATGGGATATACTCATGTTGAGCTTATCGGTATATGTGAGCATCCTTTTGACGGATCATGGGGATATCAGTGTACAGGATTTTATGCTCCTACAAGGCGATATGGTGTGCCTGATGATTTCAGATATTTTGTAGACAGGCTTCATAAGGCAGGAATCGGTGTTATCCTTGACTGGGTCCCGGTGCATTTTCCTAAGGATTCATTTTGTATGGAGAAATTCGACGGAACAGAGCTTTATGAATATTCCGATCCGCTCAGGAAGGAAATGCCAGGCTGGGGAACATATGCATTTGATCACGGCAAAAATCAGGTCAGGAGCTTTTTGATCTCAAGTGCTTTGTATTGGATCAGAGAATTCCATATAGACGGAATCAGAGTTGATGCCGCTGCAGCATTGTTCCTTAATAATTTTGACAGAGGCGATTACAGACCGAATATATATGGCGGTGTAGAAAATATTGAGGGTATGGACTTTGTACGTCAGCTCAATGATGCGGTACATGAAAACACTAAAGCATTTATGATCGCTGAGGATTCATCAATTACTACAGGTGTTACAACTCCTACAAAGGATAAGGGCTTTGGCTTTGATTTTAAATGGAATCTTGGCTGGATGAATGATACTCTTAAATATTTTGAAAAGGATCCGGTATACAGAAAATATCATCACGGAAAGCTTACATATACATATGAATATGCTTTTACAGAAAATTTTGTATTAGTGCTTTCACATGATGAGGTTGTTCATCTTAAACATTCGATGCTTGAAAAAATGCCGGGCGGTTTAGAGGATAAGCTCAGCGGATTGAAGGCATTGTATGCACTCCAGTTTACTGCACCGGGAAAGAAGCTGCTTTTCATGGGACAGGATTTTGCTGAGGACAGAGAATGGGATGAAAAGAGAGAAATAAACTGGTCATTTGCAAGTGATTTCGGACACAGGGATGTCCTGCAATGTGTAAAAAATCTTATAGGAATATATAGAAGCTGTGCTTGTCTCCATACAGATTCAAGAGACTCACGTACATTCGAATGGGTAAATAGCTGTGATTCTCAAAGAAATATTATTTCTTATATAAGAAGAAATCCATGGAATTACGATGATGCGGTACTCGTTATAGCAAACCTTTCACCTGTTGCATATGAAGAGTATTCCTGCGGTGTTCCGCTTAAAGGATATTATGAGAGGATCTTCAGCACATATGACAGTCTTCCGGGACAGGGTAATCCGGAGGAGATCGGAGGAATTCCGCCTCTTACAGCAAAGAAGGGACTTTGTGACGGCAGACCGTATCATATATCCTATGCATTAAGACCGAATGAGGTTGCAGTCATTAGATTTTGTACTAAGGAAGCAAAAGATGCAAAAGGGACTAAATAAGCCGGGTGCGTCATTAAATGACAGGCCTGTAAGAGTACTTAAGTTCAATATAGAGAATAAATATGAGGGCTTTACTGTTAGAGAGTATCTGAATCAAATAGTAAAGCTCTCTCAGCATCAGATAAGCAGCCTCAAATTCAGAGCAGACGGTATAGTTGTAAACGGAAGGACAAGAAGAGTTACCTGTATTTTAAAGAAAAATGATATACTTGAAATCGGTTTAAAGGATGCCGGAAGTGCATATCTTGATCCCGGCGAGTTTAAGGAACCGCCTGATATCCTGTATGAGGATGAGGACATTCTTGTAGTAAATAAAAAGCCGGGGATAGTATGTCATCCATCACCGGGGCATTATTGCGATACAGTTGCAAATCATGTGGCGGCATACTGCAGGATGAAAAATGAAAACTGGACGATAAGGCTTATCGGAAGACTTGACAGTGATACGTCAGGCATTCTTTTGTTTGCTAAAAATTCTGAAACAGCAGCAATGCTGACGAGACAGCGTAATGAAGGAATGATTGAAAAGATGTATCTTGCTGTCTGCGATTCGATAATAGAGGATGATGAAGGCAAAATAGAGCTAAGGATCGCAAGAGATGAAGAAAAGCTCGGAAAAATGAAAATATCTGAGGACGGAAAAGAAGCTGCAACATATTATAAGGTTCTTCAAAGAACGGATAATAAAACACTTATAAGTGTAAGGATAGAGCACGGTCGGACACATCAGATACGTATCCATATGGCAAGCATTGGACATCCTTTAGAAGGAGATCCTTTTTATGGAAATGGCATAAGTGATAATGGAGATCATGCCGTGCTGCATGCTTATAAAAGCTCATTTATACAGCCGTTTACAGGAGAACGTATAGAAGTAACAGCTCCGGTACCTCAAAAAATAAACAAGGAATTTAATTTAAAAGAAATAATAATGTAATATAAATGCAATAAACTTGCTAAAAGCATTAAATGATGGTAATATGCAAAAGCTGCTCTAAGGTAAGCTTATTTATTATTATGAGGTTTTCATTTTGAAAAATCGAAAAAATTTGATCAGTATATTAGTGCTGATGGTGCTTATTGCCCTTACGCTTATAGCATTTTTTAGAGGACAGAATATCGGCGATATTATATCAGCAATGAAAAACGCAGACCCATTCTTTATTTTTATGGCATTTGTTTGCGTTGTTATTTTTTTGTTTGGGCAAGGGATCATATATAGATTTCTTCTTTCGGTACTTGGTCAGGATACAAATATTTTTAAATGTGTATCATATTCGTTTAAAGGATATTTTTTCTGCAGTGTTACTCCGTTTCAGATAGGAGGACCACCGGTCCAGATCCTTTATATGAAGGAGGACAATATACCGGTTCCGGTAGCTTCAATGCTTGTTCTTATAGTTGCTACTGTTTATAAGGTTGTGCTTATATTGCTTGGAATCGGACTTATCATATTCGGACAGCATTTTATGGCCGAATATCTGGGAATATCAGTTATTGTTATGGGCATAGGAATGTTCATGACATGTGGCTTTTGCTTCATCTTATTTATGTTTATGTTTCATCCGAGACTTGCAAAAAAAGCAATCTTTAAATTCTTCAGATGGCTTGAAAGAAGACATCTTATGAAGCATAAGCACGGACGCGAGGAAAAGATAGAGGAAGGCATGTCAAAATATACTCAGACAGCCGACTTCTTTAAAAATCACGGAAGTACAGTAGTTATATTACTGGTACTTACAATATTGCAAAGAGCTGCTCTTTTTGCTGTTACCTATTGTGTGTACAGAGCATTAGGCTTATATGGAGAGTCTGTGATAAAAATAGTCATACTGCAGGGAATTATATCTCTTTCTGTTGATATGCTTCCTATACCCGGAGGTGTTGGCTTAAGTGAGGCTATTTTCTCAAATATTTTCCAAAAGATTTTTACAGCAGGCACATTGCTTCCGGCACTCGCACTCAGCAGAGGAATAAGCTACTATGGTCAGCTCTTTATATGTGCAGGCTTCATATTTATCTCAAAATATGCATTCAGAGCAAGACGAAGGAGAGCACAAAATGCCGAATCGGCGTAATTATCAGCGTGAATTAGAAAATACTATAGATTCTATTATAAAAGAAGATAGACTTCCGAAACTATTACTGCATAGCTGCTGTGCACCCTGCAGCAGCTATTGCCTGGAATATCTTTCGGAATTTTTTGATATTACGGTATTTTATTTTAATCCTAATATAGAACCTGAAAAGGAGTACCTTTATAGGGTCGAAGAGATAAAAAGATTGATAAATGAAATGGATTTTAAGCATCCTGTTTCTTTTATAGAAGGTGAATATGATAATAAATGTTTTCATGAGGCAGTAAAGGGACTTGAAAATGAGCCCGAGGGTGGTATAAGATGTGAAAAATGCTTTAGACTCAGACTTGAAACAACTGCCAAGTTGGCAAAAAAAGAGAAATTTGACTATTTCACTACAACTTTATCAATAAGCCCCTTGAAATCCGCGGAGAAACTGAATAATATTGGAGAAGAACTTGCAAAAAAATATGACATCGAATATTTATTCTCGGATTTTAAAAAGAAGGGTGGATATCAAAGGTCTATCGAGTTGTCAAGGATATACGAGCTTTACAGGCAAAATTTTTGCGGCTGCGTATTTAGCAGAGATAAAGCACGTGATTGAATTTTTTAAGAAAGGAAATTTCGCATGGCTCAGTTATGGGGCGGGAGATTTACCAAGGAAACCGATAAGCAGGTATATGATTTTAATGCATCGGTTTTATTTGATAAAAGATTATACCGTCAGGACATAAGAGGAAGTAAGGCTCATGTAAAAATGCTTGCAAAGCAGGGCATACTTACGGATGAAGAAGCAGAAAAGATTACAGAAGGACTAAATAGCATCTTAAAGGATGTTGAAGAAGGACAGCTTGTAATAACAGATAAGTATGAAGATATCCACAGTTTTGTGGAAGCAAATCTTATCGACAGGATAGGAGATACCGGCAAAAAGCTTCATACAGGACGAAGCAGAAATGATCAGGTAGCTCTTGACATGAAGCTGTATACAAGAGATGAAATCGTTGATATAGATGAAAGATTATATGAGCTTCTTGAGATCATAAATAATATCATGGATTCAAATATCCATACCTATATGCCTGGATTTACACATATGCAGAAGGCACAGCCGGTGACTCTTGCGCATCATTTCGGAGCATATTTTGAAATGTTCAAAAGAGATAGAAGCAGACTTTCGGATATCTACAAAAGAATGAATACATGTCCTTTAGGAAGCGGAGCTTTAGCAGGAACTACATATCCGCTTGACAGGGAATATACAGCATCCTTGATGGAGTTTGATGCACCGACATTAAACAGCATGGACTCTGTTGCAGACCGTGATTATTTAATAGAGCTTCTTTCAGCAATGTCTACAATAATGATGCATTTAAGCAGATTTTGCGAAGAGATAATCATCTGGAATTCTGATGAATACAAATTTATAGAGCTCGATGATTCCTACAGTACAGGAAGCTCCATAATGCCTCAGAAAAAGAATCCTGATATAGCTGAGCTTGTAAGAGGAAAGACAGGACGTGTATATGGTGCACTTATATCAATGCTGACACTTATGAAGGGCATTCCGCTTGCATATAATAAGGATATGCAGGAGGATAAGGAGATGACATTTGATGCGATTGATACAGTAAAAGCATGCATAACATTGTTTACAGGAATGATTGCTACTGCCAGATTCAATGACATCAAAATGGAAGATTCTGCAAAGCACGGATTTACAAATGCTACAGATCTGGCTGATTATCTTGTTCTTAAGGGAATCCCGTTCAGGGATGCTCACGGAATCTCAGGCCGTCTTGTTTTGTATTGTATAGATAAAAAATGTGCACTTGATGATCTTAGCATAGAGGAATTCAAGGAATTCTCTGATATCATTGATGAAGATATTTATGAAGCTATAAATATGAAAACCTGCGTTGAAAAAAGAAATACCATAGGAGCTCCGGGCTCTTTGGCAATGCAGACTGTAATAGATAAAAACAAACAATATCTAAAGGACAATAAAGAATTTTCGTTTAAATAAACTTGGAGGAGTTATAAGATGGATAAGAAATTAAGAGTAGGTATCCTTGGAGCAACAGGAATGGTAGGACAGAGATTTATATCTCTTCTTGAAGATCATCCATGGTTCGAGGTTGTAACAGTAGCTGCCAGCCCGAGAAGTGCCGGAAAAACATATGAAGAGGCAGTTGGTGACAGATGGAAAATGGATACACCTATGCCAGAAGGCGTAAAGAAATTAGTTGTTCTCAATGTAAATGAGGTTGAGAAGGTAGCAGCTACAGTAGATTTCGTTTTCTCTGCAGTTGATATGACAAAGGATGAAATCAGAGCGATCGAAGAGGCTTATGCAAAAACAGAAACTCCTGTAGTATCTAACAACAGTGCACATAGATGGACTCCTGATGTACCGATGGTTGTTCCGGAAATAAATGCAGATCATTTTGAGGTTATCAAATACCAGAAGGAACGTTTAGGAACTAAGAGAGGATTTATCGCAGTTAAACCTAACTGTTCTATCCAGAGCTATGCACCTGTACTTACAGCATGGAAGGAATTCGAGCCATACGAAGTTGTAGCAACTACATATCAGGCAATCTCAGGAGCAGGAAAAACCTTCAAGGATTGGCCGGAAATGGTTGGAAATATCATTCCGTATATCGGCGGAGAAGAGGAAAAGAGCGAGCAGGAGCCGCTTAGAATCTGGGGTCATATTGAGAACGGACAGATTGTCAAAGCAAGTGAGCCTAAGATAACATGCCAGTGCATCAGAGTTCCGGTATTAAACGGACATACAGCAGCTGTATTTGTTAAATTCCGCAAAAATCCTACAAAGGAACAGCTTATTGAAAAGCTTGAAGCCTTCAAGGGATTCCCTCAGGAGCATGACCTTCCAAGCGCACCAAAGCAGTTTATACGCTATATGGAAGAGGACAATCGTCCACAGGTTACTCTTGATGTTGATTTCGAAAACGGAATGGGAATCAATGTCGGAAGAATTCGTGAGGACAGCATTTACGATTGGAAATTTATAGGACTTTCTCATAATACTGTAAGAGGTGCAGCAGGCGGTGCTGTTCTTTGTGCAGAATCTCTTGTAGCCTTAAAGTATATCGAGAAGAAATAATCTGAGGGAGAGGCTATTTGAAGTCTTTATTTATCGCAGAGAAACCGAGTGTTGCTCGTGAGTTTGCGAATGCATTAAAAGAAAAAATGACATCTAAGGATGGATATCTTGAGTCCGACAGCCATGTAGTAACATGGTGTGTCGGACATCTTGTTACGATGAGTTATCCGGATGCTTACGATGAAAAATATAAAAAATGGTCCTTTGAAACGCTGCCGTTTCTCCCCAAGGATTTTAAATATGAGATCATATCGTCTGTGAAAAAGCAATTCGGAATTGTAAAGGGACTGCTTAACAGAGAAGATGTAGAAACTATCTATGTTTGCACTGATTCCGGGCGAGAGGGAGAATATATCTATAGGCTTGTTGCCATGATGGCCGGTGTAAAGGAAAAAGAGCAAAAAAGAGTATGGATAGATTCTCAGACTGAAGAGGAAATATTAAGGGGTATCAGAGAGGCTAAGGATATTTCCGAATATGATAATCTTGCAGCCTCGGCTTATCTTAGAGCCAAAGAGGATTATCTGATGGGAATAAATTTCTCAAGGGCTCTGTCTCTTCGTTACGGATATACAGTTTCTGATTACCTGGGAACGAAATACCAAGCCATATCAGTAGGCAGAGTTATGACCTGTGTTCTCGGAATGGTTGTAAGAAGAGAACGTGAGATAAGAAATTTCAAGAAAACATTTTTTTACAGAGTTATTGCAAAAAATACAATAGAAGAAAAGGATTTCTCCTCAGAATGGAGAAGCACACCGGACAGCAGATATTTTGGCTCGCCTTTGTTATATAAGGAAAACGGCTTTTTGAAACGTGAGGAAGCACAAAAATTCATTGAAGAGCTAAGAAATGCAGAGCCTGCATCGCTAACGGTTAAAGAAATAAAGAAAAAGAAGGAAACAAAGAACCCGCCGCTTTTATTTAATCTTGCAGAGCTTCAAAATGAATGTTCAAAAAGATTTAAGATCAGTCCGGATCAGACTCTCGTGGTTGTTCAGGAGCTTTATGAAAAAAAGCTGGTCACATATCCGAGAACTGATGCAAGGGTTCTTTCATCTGCTGTTGCCAAGGAAATATACAAAAATATAAAGGGGCTTACGGCATTTGAGGCTCTTAAGGATTATGCCTTAGAAGTATTAAATAACGGTGCTTATAAAAATATCGGCAAGACAAAATATACAAATGACAAGCAGATAACAGATCACTATGCAATAATACCGACAGGACAGGGCTTTGGAGCATTAAGGACGCTTTCAAAGCTTTCGGCAGATATATATGAACTTATAGCAAGAAGATTTTTAGCTATATTTTATCCGGCTGCAGTATACAGCAGGATATCTCTTGAAGGTATCAAGGAAAAGGAGTCGTTTTTCTCCAATTTTAAACTGTTGAAGGAGGAAGGATATCTGAAGGTTATGTCAGTTATCAGATCAGAACAGGATGACGACATAAATGACAGCAGTCTTTTGGAGATCATTTCCAAGCTGAAAAAGGGTGATCATATAGCAATAAAGGATTATGAGATAAAGGAAGGAGAAACATCTCCTCCTAAGAGATATACATCGGGATCTATGATCCTTGCAATGGAAAATGCCGGACAGCTCATCGAAGATGAAACCTTAAGAGAGCAGATAAAAGGAAGCGGGATAGGAACGTCAGCAACAAGGGCCGAGATCTTGAAGAAGCTTGTAAATATAGCGTATTTAGACCTAAATAAAAAGACGCAGGTTATCACATCAACGCAGCTTGGTGAAATGATATATGATGTTGTTGATCTGTCAATAAGGTCATTGCTGAATCCTGAGCTTACGGCAAGCTGGGAGAAGGGACTGACATATGTTTCGGAAGGAACAGTAACGTCCGATGAGTATATGAGCAAGCTTGAAGCATTTGTTAGCAAAAATACGGATGTGGTGAAGAGATCAAATAATCAATTCCGGCTTAGAAGATGCTTTAATGCATCACAGGATTTTTACAGGAAAAAGACAACTGCTAAAAAGACCAAATAGGGGTGACATAGTAAAATGAAATATGTATCTATCAAGGAATTATTTTTAGAAATGAATACTATAGCTGCAGAGCTGTTTGAAGATAAGAGCTATCCGTGGGAAGTCCTTCCTTTGATCGGTGACTTCATTTTGGAAAAAGGAAATACACTGCCAAAGGATGAGTATGACAATCCGAGTGAGGGAATTTGGATCGCAAAGGATGCAAAGGTAGCAAAGAGTGCAAGCATCACAGCACCATGTATCATAGACCATGAGGCTGAAATAAGGCATTGTGCATTTATAAGAGGAAATGCGATCGTCGGAAAGGGCGCTGTAGTAGGAAATTCCACAGAACTTAAAAATGTAATTTTGTTTGACAAGGTACAGACACCGCATTATAACTATGTTGGTGATTCTATTCTTGGTTATCGCTCACATATGGGAGCAGGCTCGATAACATCAAATGTTAAATCAGATAAGCTTCCGGTATGCATTAAATATCATGAAGAGATAATAGAAACAAACAGGAAAAAGGTAGGGGCAATGCTCGGAGATTATGTTGAGGTTGGATGCGGAAGCATCCTGAATCCGGGCTCTGTAATAGGAGCACATACTAATATATATCCGCTGTCAAGTGTAAGAGGTGTTGTTCCGCCAAACAGCATATATAAAAAAGAAAGTGAAATAGTAGAAAAAAGGTAGAGAGGCATGAAGGTATCAAGGCAATTTAAGGGTTCGTTTTTTGCTATATTGGGAGGATGCTGCTGGGGAATGTCCGGCTGTGTCGGACAGTATTTGTTTACAGTGCAGAATATGGATTCAAAATGGCTTGTCCCTATACGTTTGTTTCTTGCAGGACTGATCATATTTGCCTATTATCTTGTAAAAAATCCTAAGCGGATCATAGAACCGTGGAAGCAAAAAAGAACAGCAATAGAATTGTTGGTTTATGGGATCCTGGGCGTGGGATTATGTCAGCTTACCTATTTCCTGACGATCCAATATTCATCAGCGGGAACGGCGACAATTATACAAAATGTATCTCCTGTTATGATACTTATCGTAGTATGCATAGCTAAAAGGAGAAGTCCAAGAATATTTGAAATCTTTTCATTACTGCTTGCATTGATCGGAGTGTTTTTGATAACAACTCACGGAAGCCTTACACAGCTGGTTGTATCACCATATGCATTAGTCATAGGATTGATAAGTGCTTCCTGTGTAGTAGTATATACCATGACACCAAGAACATTGCAGAGAATGTATCCTACATCACTTATGCAAGGCTGGGCATTCTTTATGAGCGGGATCGTATTTGCTTTTATATTAAAACCATGGGAGATTGCTTATACACCTAATATTTTTGGTATATTGGGCATTTTATTTGTAGTTATAGTCGGAAATATTATGGCATTTACAACCTATATGACAGGCGTTAAATATATCGGAGCACAAAGATCAAGTC
>CAVLAA010000006.1:21214-40809 GCA_963660835.1 bacterium | reverse complement strand
GCCATAGGCTGTTACCGTCATATATGTGTCCATCGCAAAGACATCTTTTGAAGCTTCATTTTGTGAGCTGTCATCTGATACAGCCGATGAGCTGACTGATGAACTGTTTTCTGCTGTCTGTGTACTTTTGGCACTTGTCTGATCTTCTGTCTTTGTACTTGAACATCCCACTAAAAATACAGCCATAAGCGTAAAGCTTAAAGCTCTGATTACTTTGTTTCTCATCTATATTTCCTTTCATTAGCCTTAGCTAACCTGCATATAATATATTTCTGTCAATGTGATTTGTCAATGCTAACTTTAAATATTGTGCAATCAATCATATTTATATTTGCATTAAAAAAGACTGCCAAATAACGGCAGTCCCCTAATATTGCTTTAAATATTATATATATTTTATCTTGTAAGTTTTCTGATCCACTGATATTTTCTGAATCGCATAAATGTAGGAAATACCTTGTAAATCTGATCTATCTGAGCACAAAGCACGATGATGACAACCGGTGCATGCCATACATATGCTGCCAGGAATGAAAGCGGAATACATACGCACCAAATACCCGTGATATTGATAAGCATATGGAATTTTGTATCTCCGCCTGCTCTTATTATTCCGCTTGTTACAGGCATCTGATATGACATTGTAACCATTATTATGCTGTAAAGCATTATCATCTGATTGGCAAGAACAAGAGCCTCGTCATTCAAAACATAAAGTGAAAGCAATGGCTTTCTTAACAAAAACAGGCATACACCAAGAATGACTCCAAGGCAGACATCTACAACACTTAAAGTTCTTGCTTTTGCCTTGACCTCTTCTATATCTCCTTCGCCTATTGCACTTCCGATAATAACAGCTGAAGCTGATGCAGCTGCCCTTATTACAACCTTCAGATAATTGTAAAATGTTGTTGCGATAGAGTTTGCAGCTATAGCATTTGCTGACATACTTCCGAGTATAGCACTCTGTATAGGAGTTGCTACCGACCAGCAAAGTTCTGTAAATATCATTACTGTTGCGGCTTTTCTGTAATCCCTGCTTAGATTTTTATCCTTCTTAAACGGATTTTCAGAAAAAAGCCTTAAAACTTTGTCCTTTTTGAGAACATATATCAGTATTATCAGAAATTCTGCTATACGTGAAACTATAGTTCCGATCGAAGCTCCCGTGATACCCAGCTCCGGACATCCCATATTGCCGAAAATAAGAAGCCAGTTTATACTGCAATTCAATATAAGTGATACTATTGAACAGATAAATGCTATCCTTACTACCTCAACAATACGAAGTATCGACATTAAGCAGCTCGAAAACATAAACAATACAAATGTATATTTGATGATCTGCATATATTCGAGTCCGGCATTTAAAATCTCTGCATCTGATGTGAAAAACTGAAGCAGGAAATGCGGCATAAATGCACACAGACAAAATACTATAATGCTCGAAATTGCTGTTGTCTTTAATGCAATTCCTGCCACTCTTCTGATAGGTGACATATCCTTTTTGCCCCAATACTGAGAACCGATAAGAACTGCTGCATCTCCTATTGCAAGTGAAAGCGACTGTATAACAAAGAAAATCTGATTTACCGTTGCTGCGCCTGAAAGTGCAGCCTGGCTATAGCTTCCAAGCATAATATTGTCAGCCATGTTTACACTGTAAGCAATAAAATTCTGCAGAGTGATCGTTGCCATTAAGACAAACAATCTGTGTTTGAAGCCTTTTTCATGCGTAAAAAAAGCAGGCTTTTTTTGAACTGCTGATGTCATAGATTCACCCTTTTCATTTAACCCTTCCCTTGATCAAAATCCTTTAAGTTTATCCGGTATAGCGATTTCCAAATATCTATACTTTTCTTTAACTCTAATAACATTATAGTAATGTTGTTTACTTTTTCAAGCCAAATAAATTGCGATTTCTTGCACTTTTGTGAAGTCAATGGCGGCTATAAATTTTTTTCTGACATTTCCAAAAACATCAATTAAAAAAAGATACAGACTAAAGTATTCTGACACATATTGCATCAGTTTTTTCAGTCTGTACCTTCTGTTATAAATCCTCTATTAAGAAATTCTGCCGTTTAAGAAATTCTGCCGTTCTCCATTTCGTAAACCACATCTGCCACATTCATTGTGGACACTCTGTGAGATACGAGGACAACCGTTTTCTTTTCAGCTGATTCCTTCAATGATTTTAGGATAATTCCTTCATTTAAGGAATCAAGATTTGATGTAGGCTCATCAAGAAGGATCATATCCGCATCATGCAGAAATGCTCTTGCTATTCCTATCCTCTGCTTTTCACCGCCTGATAATGTATCACCAAGCTCTCCGACCTGTGTATCATATCCTTTCGGAAGTGTCATTATGAAATCATGGATAGATGCTTTCTTTGCTGCTTCTATAATCTCTTCTCTTGATGCTCCTATCTTTGCTATCTCAATATTGTTTGCGATCGAATCATGAAACAGGTGCGTTTCCTGTGTGACATAACTTTCCATATCTCTTAAATGCTTGGTTGGAATCTTGCGGACATCTTTGCCGTCTACCGATACATTTCCATCCTGCACATCCCAGAACCGCATCAGAAGCTTTAAGAGTGTAGATTTTCCGGAACCACTCGCACCATGAATGCCTGTGATCTTACCCGGCTGCAGCTTTATTGAATAGTTATCTAAAATAACTTCGGAGTCATCCGCCTTATAAGCAAATGTTACATTCTCTGCCTCTGCTCCTGCAAATTCATGTTCTTTGCTCTCTACACCGGAAGTTTCCACGTCACCCGGTATCTCTTCCACAAGCGGCTTCTCTTCCAAAAGCGAAAGCACACGCTCACCGCTTGCCAATGTCTGGTTCAGATTGTTAGACAGGCTTGACAGTGCCACTACCGGTCCGAAAGAACCCATCATTGCAATTGTGCAGGTTAAGATTCCCTCAAATCCTATCGCACCTTTACTATACAGCCAGATAGTCAACGCCAACATTCCAAAAGATGCAAGCAGGATAACCATGTTTGTAAATGAACGCTGTGAGCCTTCCATCTTGCTTAATGACTCCTGCATTCGTGCAAGTTTTTTGGATCGCTTACTCATCTGCTCTTTTCTCTTTTCACCCTGTCCGTACTGGATAGTCTCATCAAGCCCACGCAGTGAATCCAGAACAAAGCTGTTCAGTTCTCCAAAGTTTGTCCTAAATTCCATTCCTTTTTGACTTCCACGTTTTCCATTCCACATCGGGATGGCAACACCGACGATCAAGT
This sequence comes from bacterium, assembly GCA_963660835.1. Taxonomy (GTDB): domain Bacteria; phylum Bacillota; class Clostridia; order Lachnospirales; family Lachnospiraceae; genus Alectryocaccobium. The sequence goes on along the minus strand of CAVLAA010000006.1, from coordinate 37,547 downwards.
AAGCTGCAAGTGCAAGCAGTCCTGCCAACCAGTGATATCTTCCGATAAAAATTGCCATAATAATCGAAGTCAGCGTTGCGATCGCAATCGGGGAAATGGTATGTGCATAGAACACTTCCAGTAATTCGATGTCTGTTGTGATAATAGAGATCAAATTTCCCTTGTCCCGTCCTTCAAGCTTTGCCGGGCAGAGCTTTCTAAGCGCCGAAAATACTTTATGACGGATGATCGCCAACAGCTTAAATGCAATAAAATGATTGCAATACTGTTCCGCATAATGCAGGATTCCGCGAAGCACTGCAATTATTATCATTATCGCGATAATGGTTTGTACCGGAGTAAATACAAGCCACATATTGTCAACCGGAACGGTCACCCCGGCTACCCCTGTCAGCAGTCCATGCATGATGACCTGTCCTGCCAGTATCGTAAGGAATATCGCACACAAGTAACCCAATGTTCCAAGTATGATCGCCGCCAGCATGATATGTAAAAGAGGTTTAACCAGTCCGATCAGGCTTCCCATGATCTGTATGGCACTTCTGCGTTTTGTTGTATTTTTACTCATTATGCCATACCACCTTTTCCATAATTTTCCAGTGCCATCTGGCTTTCATACAGATGTCTGTATGCACCATTTTGCCTTATCAGATCTTCATGCTTTCCGTTTTCTTTGATTTCTCCATCTTTCAAGAAATAAATCCTGTCGGACTTTACGACATTTGCCAGTCTGTGAGAAATCAAAAGCACGGTCTTTGTCTTTGCCAGTTCATGAATCACTTTCATGATAAGTTCTTCACTTTCCACATCGATATTAGATGCAGCTTCATCAAAGATATAAACCGCACTGTCTGTCCGAAGCAATGCTCTTGCGATCACCAGTCTCTGGCACTGACCACCGGATAAGTTGCTTGCTTTTTCCAACAGCTGTGTCTTAAGACCATCCTGCGTCTGTAAAAAACCTAAGAGATTGACTTTCTGAAGGACAGCTTCCATCTCTTCTTTTGTCGCATCAGGCTTTGCCATCTTCAGATTTTCTTCTACTGTACCTTTAAACAGATAACTGTTATGGCGAACCAATACAACTCTCTTCATCAAGTCAGCTTCATTTACTTCATTAAGAGAAACACCGCCAATGGTAATTTCTCCGCTGTATCCCCGGTTCTTTGCGGCAAGGATTCCGGCAATCGTACTCTTGCCGCAGCCAGATTCTCCAACCAGTGATGCAAAGCTTCCTGCCGGGAGATTTAAGCTTATTCCTTTTAAAATCTCTCTGTCCTCTTCATAAGAAAAATGAACGTCTTTTAATGCAACATCTAACGCACCATCCGGCAGTGTTTTTTCTCCGGCCTGTGGCTCCGGCAAATCCAAAATCCTGAAAATCTTGTCGCTTGCTGCCATACCATTCATTGCGATATGAAAGAAAGAGCCCAGAAGCCTAAGCGGAAGGAAAAACTCGCTGGCAAGCAGAACGATACATAAAGTACCTGCTACACTGATATTTCCCTTTAAGAATTCTGTTACAGCAACCGCCATACCGATTGCAGCCCCGCCATATGCCACGATATCCATCACACTGGTTGAGTTAAGCTGCATAGTCAGAACCTTCATCGTTATCCTTCGGAAGTTCTGGGATTCCTCATCCATTTCATCAGCCTTTTTTTGATCGGCTTGATATATCTTAAGTGTTGTAAGTCCCTGTAAATTCTCGAGAAAAGAATCCCCAAGTCCTGTATAAATGCTCCAATACTTATTCAACAGCTTCTTTGCAATCTTCTGTACTACAACTATCGAGATTGGGATCAGCGGTACACAGATCAGAAGGATAACACTTGCTTTTACACTCACTCTGCAAAGAACGATAAATAATGTCAGCGGTGCAATAAGGCTGTAAAACAGCTGCGGAAGATATTTTCCGAAATAGGTTTCAAGCTGCTCAACTCCCTCTGTGGAAACCTGTACGACCTCAGATGAGGATACCTGTTCACTGTAGGAAGCTCCAAGCTTCAACATTTTCTCATAGATCTTTTCACGCAGAATCCGCTTTACATCCACACATGCCAGATAAGAGGATCTTGCTCCCATACGTTCACATAAAAATCTTATCGCAACAACCATAGCTAAGATCAGTATCGTCCGTTCTATAACAGCTATAGTTACTGCCTGATATACTACCCTCTCCAGCAGATCTGCGATAGAAAAGACTGCACATACCTGCGACAAGAGGGCTGCCCACTGCCACAAAATCGTATATACGATATACTTTTTTGCATGGGACAACAGCCCCACCAGCCTTGTTTTAATCATAAAATCTTACCTTTTTTATTTTACTTTTCTCTTCTGCTTCTTATTTTGCTTCTGCACCCTCCGGTAATTCTTCTCCCGGTTTTAAAGTTTTCACTCTCAAGAAAAAATATAACAGGTGACATACCCAAACCACTGCAATGCATATTCTTCCGATCGGTACATTCTTCATACAGATAAAGCCAATTGTCATGACTATAGTCACCATACATATTATCTTACATTTTGTTCCCATTGTCATGGCTCTTTTCTGAACAAAGCTGTCCAGATGCTTCTTATATAAATTTGTTCCTGTAAACCAGTCGTGCAGCTTCTTTGAACTCTTGGCAAAGCAAAACAGCGTTGCCATATAAAATGGGATTGTCGGCAAGATAGGAAGTACAATTCCTATCGTACCAAGTCCCAAACAAAGAAATCCTAGCACGATCCATAATACTTTTAAAGGATTTTTCATCTTCTTTTATGTTCTCCTTGGGAGATTTTCTCCTTTTTACTTTTTGTCAATATGACATCGTTCTCTTCTTATACCGCCAACACAAACTTTCTGTCATCAACCCTTGTCACATCAAGGTCAATACCGTATAGGTCACGGATACTCTCTTTAGTAATCACTTCTTCCGGATCACCTTCCACCAGTACCACACCGTCTTTCATACCTATTACATTATCCGAATATGCGATTGCCTGATTGATGTCATGCAGTACCATGATGATGGTAATTCCAAACTCCTGATTAAGCTTCTTTACCAGCTGTAATATCTCAATCTGATACCGGATATCCAAATACGTAGTCGGTTCATCGAGAAACAGAGTCTTTGTTCCCTGACAAAGAGCCATTGCAATCCATACTCGCTGACGCTGTCCGCCGGAAAGTCTTGCTACTTCCCTGTCACGATATTCTGTCAGATTTGTCACTTCCAATGCCCACTGTATCATACGTTTATCTTCGGCACTGTCTCCCTGCATCATCTTCTTATGAGGAGTTCTTCCGAAAGCGACCAGACTCTCAACAGTGATATCATCCGCCGCACTGTTATACTGCTGAACGATAGCAACCTTTCTGGCGAATTCCTTTAAATTCAGGTTCTGTATGTTTTTGCCCTTTAGAAAGATATTCCCCTTCCTCGGATAAAGGTTCTTTGTCATCAGAGAAAACAGTGTAGATTTACCACATCCGTTTGCTCCCATGATCGTTGTGATCTTGCCTTCCTCGATCTTCAGGGATACGCCCTTTAAGACTTTGTTTTTTCCATAAGCAAAATGCAGATCTCTGACTTCCATTGCAGGCTTGTCTGCCCACTTATCCGCTTTTTTTGCTTTTGTATCTGTGGAAGTCAAATCCATATTTTTTTCTTTATTTTGCATACTTTTTAGACCTCCTTAACAGAATAATGAAGAATGGGCCACCTACCACACTCATGATGATCGATGCGGATACCTCATACGGAGAAGCTATCGTTCTTCCGATTGTATCTGCAAGCAAAAATGTAAATGCACCAAACAAAGCACTAAATGGCACTAATGCCCTGTGATCACTTCCTACAAGTATCCTTCCGATATGCGGTACGATAAGTCCTAAGAAACTGATGACTCCTGCCACTGCCGTAGAAATACTTGCAAGCAATACAGCTATCATTGAAATCACGATACGCATTGCATTGACATTGATTCCAAGACTCCTGGCTGTCTTATCTTCCAGCGCCAGAAGATTGCACATCTTCGTCATAATTAATGCCAGAATCAACCCTGCAATTACATACGGCACTAATGTTTTCACATCATCCCAAGTTTTCATTGTGATATTGCCATTTACGATTGCAGCCACGCCTGACATATTTCCGCCGTTCATAGAATTTAATGCACTGGATAAGCCTGTAAACATCGCATTGACTGCTACACCGACAAGGATGATCCTAAGAGGACTTAGTCCTCCTTTCCAAGAAAGACTGTAGACTAAGACAAATGCGATAACACCTCCAAGGAAAGCAAATAACGGAGTAAAGAAAAATAAAGTCGGTGCAAATGCTGTGATCAGCACCGCTGCAAAGCTTGCTCCACTGGAAATACCAATGATCCCAGGATCCGCAAGCGGATTTTTAAGCACTGCCTGAAACAGCACTCCCGATACCGCTATAGCTGCTCCTGCTAACATAGAGATTATGATTCGAGGGAATCGTAAATCGTAGATAGTTGCCACATTCTCGTTGTATTCTACAAACAATCCTTTCAGCAGTTCCGTGAAACTGACTTTCAGGCTTCCGATATTTACTGCAGCAAAGAACAATGCCACCAGCAGCAGGATCATTATAATAAATGAAACTGCTGCTTTTGCTGTTTTTTGATGCTTTCTTGCTTTATCCTGATCGGAGAGGTTTGGGACTTCCGTTTTGGAAGTCTCAGAAGTATTTTGTAATTCTGTCTCTTTCATCTGTCCTCTCCTTTTTATTTACTCTGCTGTTCATTGTATTTCTCGGTTGCGTCAGAATCCTTTGCCTTCTTCTGTGCATTGTCACTTGTTTCTTTTGCCTTTTCTGTATCCTCATCACTTTCAGGATAAAGAATCGGCTGCAGCTCTTCCAACGCCTCCGGATATTTAAATGTGGCACTCATACCAAAGTATTCATAAGTAAGATCATAAACCCTGCCGTTTTTCACTGCATCGAAATGCTGCCAGATATCATTTTCGGCAAAGTCCTTATTGAACATCTCTACCACCTGATCCGGCAGTGCATGTGCTGCACGCAGGATAATATCCGGTTCTTTGGTTTTCATATCCTCGGTATTGACTGTTAAAAACTCCTGATCGGTATCAGAGTATACATTCTCTCCGCCTGCCAACTCTACCAGACTTCCTACATAGGAATTCGGTGTTGCGATGATATAAGAGCCCGGAAGTCCCATCAGGATCATAACCTTCGGATGTTCTTTTCCTTCGTTCTTTTCCTTATATTCATCATAAAACTCAGTGAATTCGTCTACCAGCTTCTGAGCCTGCTCTTCTCTGTCGAAGATCTCACCAAGCTCCTGAATTGAACGGTACATACCCGGTACACTCCTAAGATTTAAGAATGCCCAGTCTGTATCAATTGCTTCGTATTTAGGCTGCAGATCGCTCTGCAATGACACCGGACTTAATATCCAGTCCGGATTTAATGAAGATACAATCTCCATATCAGGACTCATTGCTGTTCCGACTGTCTCAACATCTTTATATCTGTCCGGGATTGTAGATACGGTACTGCTGCAAACGCCTACCAGATCAAGTTCCAGCTTGTCGCAGATATCCGCAGTTGCCGGAGATGTTGCTATGATTCTCGGCTCATCCTCCATCGCCTGTACTTTTTTCTTTGCTGCTTCTACAGCTGCCTTTTCATTAGGATCACTGATTTCCAAAAGAGATTCGGCGCCCTCTGTATCATCACTGCTTGTCTCATCTGTACTGCTATTTGCCTGTGTATCAGGATCACTGCTTTTCTTACCCTGACTCTGATCTACACAGCCTGCCAGAGAAAACATCATAGTCATAGAGAGAAAAAGTACCGCTGCTTTTTTCAGATGTTTATTCATCATCGTCAGCACCTCCCCAACGTCTCCAGTTCTTACGGAAGAAGTATACTACCGCAGCTGCAACACCGATCAGAATCAATCCGACAATTACAACTGCCAATGAGATCTGGAAAATATTATTGCCTGAAGAAGTATTTTCACTTTCAGATTCATCGGTTTCTGCCACACCTTTAGCAGTAGAAAGACTTAAGCCATCTGCAGAATCCACCTCACTCTCTGTGTCCAAAGAAACAGAATCACTGCTCGGTTTTGCTGCCTCTGTAATACTGCTCTCAAGCTTCTTTGTTGAACTTGAACTGCTGCTATCAGAAGAAGAATTAGAATTACCTGAGTTTAAGCTGCTGTTTCCGGCAGAAGCAGTAGTCCCTGTAGATTCTGTTGAGCCTGTTTCCTCTGAACCTGCAGCAGATATTGAACTGTCAGCTGAGCTTTGTGTTACCATTGTTGCATTCATATCCGTACTATTTCCCTCACTGTAACTGCTTGGATACAGATAAAAAACAACTGTTCTTCCCATCGGTTCTACATACATCTCTCCTCTTACTACACAGTTCTCACTTGGGACGCGCATGCAAACATCAGCTGTTGTACCGTTGCTGTCTGTACCATTTCCTGTTATACCAATCTCAGATGGTGAAGACCATCCGGAATCATTTACATTCTGTACCAGAAAGCTGTGTCCGCTTGTATAATCCATAAGGCTCATGCGGATAGTCAGATAATAAGCCCCATCATCTGTCACTTCCAGAATACCGCTGCTGTATACACAGCCCTCTACCATACCTTGTCCTGTTGCATAAGAGCTCTCTCCACCGGAATCTTCAATTACTCCGGTAACCGGATGGGCGTAACATCTGTTTATCACACAAGTATATACTGTCCCGCTTGCAGCATAAGCCTTAACAGCAGGAAAGCCTGCCATTAAGGTAATGGCAAGCACACAAATCATAATTGCAGACAATATTTTTGACTTTTTCGCTGCTAATTTCATTTCATATCTCCTGTTAAATGAATTTGGCAGACTCCCAGTCCCGAAGGAATGGGAGGGTTGTCTGCCAAATCTGCTATTTTACGATTATCTTTTCTTTCTGTTGTACTCCATGATTCCTGCCAGTAAAGCAATGCCGCCAAAAAGAATCATTACTGCCCACAAGATATTAGTCTGTGTTTCATCACCGGTGCTAACACTGGATGCTGTTTTCAGACTGGAACCTGAGCTAAGACTGGATGTTCCGCTCTTCAATGAAGAAGAACCGAGTGAACCGCTTCCTAATGTGTTATTTCCAAGTGTAGAGCCGTTAGTAGTGCTTCCACCATTGTTATTTCCGTTGGAATTATTATTGTTATTGTCGTCATTATCAAAGCTTGGGTCATCAGATGTCGTGCTCTTGATAGAGCTCCAATCCAGTTTCAGGAATACCGGCTGTGTACCTGTACCAGAGCTGATAGCGTCCATAATCGGTACGAATACCTGTAACGGAACATATCCGTCATTCAAAGCTTCCGGAATAAGCTCGAATGTTACTTCATCTGGATAGTTTGTTCCGTACTGGTCAGAAACCAGTGAACCATCGCTGTTCTTCTGATAGCTGTCAACTGTAACATCAGCAAGTGTTCCCTGCGGATTACCATACTTATCAAGTGTGTAACCTGTTGTGAAGTATTTCAGCTGGCTTAAATATCCAAGTTTCTGTCCTACTGTCAGTCCATTAAAGTTCAGAGTAATGTAATATTTGCCATTCTTCACTGTCAGTTTAATTGTATGGTTGATTGCTTCATTTGACATTGAATAAGTATTCTTGTCTACTTTCACCATTGTTCCATAGATAGAGTAAACTCCATCAGCAAGGTTCTTGATATCCAGTTTTCCATCACTCTTCTTTGCTAACTGCTGGATTGCTTCTGTCAGTTTTGTCACCTGATCATCTACCAGTTTCTGTGATGCAGAATCATTATCCATTACATTCTGAGCACGACCTACTGCACTCTGTAATGTTGCAAGAGAGCTTTCTGTATAAATGTCTGTCTGGCTTAAATATGTCTTTGCTTCTGCAATCTTGCTTTCCAGTTTGCTCTTATCTACAACTTCTTTTTCTACCAGTCCGTTTAATGCAGTTGTCAGAGATTTCTCTGCGGCTGTAACTTCTGACTCGGTTGCCTTTGGATTTGCTGCAACATTCTCAGCCAGTGTGATTGCTGTATTCAGGACTGTCAAACTGCTGCTTTCATAAACATCTGTTTTTGTTGCTTCAGCTTTTGCTTTTTCAATCAGGGCATTTAAGTTTGTCTTATCAACAACTCTTAAACTATCAAGTGCTGTCTGAAGTGCTGTAACCTGTGCCTGAACTTCTGCCTTGGTAGCATCTTCTTTTGCTGCTACTGCCTGTGCATTTGTGATTGCTGTCTTTAATGCTTCTAATGTTGCAGAAGTATAAACAACATCGGTACGGTTTGCTTCTGCTATTGCTTTTTCAATCAAAGCATTCAGTTCTGTCTTGTCTACGATCTGAGTTTCTACTGCATCTACGGCCGCCTGTAAAGCTGTCACCTGCAGATCAATTTCTTTCTGTGTAGAATTCATATCATTGTAAACATCCTGAGCTGTCATGTAAGCCGCATTTAAAGCGTTCCAGTATTCGTCAGCGACATCACCCTGCTGCATAGCGGATACCTGATTCAGAAGTGCTTCGATTACACTGTTGTCTCTCTCTACTCCTGTCTCCTGTTTGATGTTTGCCCAGTCGATAGAAACTCTGGCAACCTTTGTACCCTGTCCTTCACCGATGCTTTCCATAACCGGAACATAAACCTCTACATAGAACAGGTTGTCGTTCAGTTCAATCGGGATTGATAATTTTTTCGGATACCAGTTTCCTTCTGTATTCTTGTCGTAATACTCAGAGTTCTTGTCATTAAATAAATCGTAAACATCTGTGTACTCTTCCAGAATTGTTGCATCGGAAGCTTCATATTTTACCGGATAATTATATTTGTTGTATTCAACAGTATCCATATCTACTTTTTTCAGTTTGTACAGATAACCTGTCATTCCGGCAAATTTCATGGACTGGAAGTTCATCTCCAGTGTTACTTCACCCTTATTTGTAACTCTTACAATTCCGGTCTGAACCATGGAAGCATTTCCCATAGAATCTTCATCGGATGTTGCGTTAAGCAGTTTGATCGGTACGGAATATGTACCTTCAAAAATCTGCGGATATTTTTCAAAGAGATCACTCTGTTTGTTCTTAACAACAAGTGCTTCATAAGAAGAGGTCAGCAGTTTTGTCTGCTTTTCTACTTCTGCTTTTGTTGCATTGACATCAGCGGATACTTTCTGAGCAGATTTGATTGCTGCCTGGAAACTGTTCCAACTGTTGTCTGTATAAGTGCCGTCATTTGTCTTGGTCAGCGCATCTTCGATATAGCCATTTAATTTTGACTTATCTACTGCATCATCCAGACGAACAAGTGCTTTCACTGCTTTATCCAGCTTGTCAACCTGTTTATTCATTTCATCTGCTGTCGCATCAGATTTTGCTAATACTTCTTCAGCTTCCTTGATTGCAGATTTCAGATTCTCATAACTGTCTTTTGTATAATTTGCTTCTGCATAATTATTTTTTGCATCGGAAACTGCCTGATCCAGTTCTGCTCTTGCTTTTACTTCTTCTTTCATTACAAGACCTGCTGTTGCTGTATCCAAAGCTGTTTCTGCCGCTGTGATTTCTGACTGGAATGCCACTTTATCTGCCTGAACGCTTTCTGCTGTAGCAATCGCATCTGTTAATGCTGCAAAAGAATCGCTTGTGTAATTTTTCTCTTCTAATGCTTTTGCATCATTCAGTTTTGATTCCAGATCAGATTTTTTAATTTCCTGTTTTACTGCAGATTTTAAATCAAGATTTAACAGGAGTTCTGCTTCTCCGCTTTCTGTTGTTACTTTTACTTTATGATTTTCTACATTTGCAGGAAGTGCAACTATAAGTCTGCCTGCGTCTGTATCTGCATCTGCATATCCAGCACCTTTGCGATACTGCATACCGGTAATTCCGTCCACGTACAGATAAGCAGTTACATTGCCATCTTTATCTGTATATAAACGAGCAGATTTTAATCCTGCATTTAAATCACTTGCTGTTCCGTCCTGATTGGTAAGTGTTGCCTGTACTTCATAAACGCCTTTTTCCATTGAAACGGCTGTTGACATCGGTACAAGTTCATCCACTGCTGACTGAAGGTCTGCAGATGCCTGATCTGCATTTTCTTCTGTCACATTTCCTTCCTGAGCAGTAATAACCGCCTGAAGGTCTGCCCAGCTTTCTGCTGTATAATCTGCTTCATTTAATGCTTTGGCATTTTTCAGAACTTTATTGTATTTGTCAAGTCCAGTTGCCTCTTTTAATCCGCTGATTGCATCAGAGATTTCTTTATCTAATGCTACGATTTCAGAATCATTTGCAGATGTTGTTCCGTCGATTACTTTCTGAGCTTTTGCTACTGCATCAGATAATACTTTGTAAGATTCCTCTGTATAATTGTCGGCTGCATATTTAGATGCTTTGTCAACTGCTACAACTAAAACAGATTTGTCATGGGTTGGTTCGTTAATTTCCAAAACGTTTTCCAGACCAGATAAAGTCATGAAAGCTGTTCTGCTTCCCTCACCCGATCCAGGAACTTTATGCTGAAGTTCATCCATGACAGGAACAAAGAAATTCAGATATACTCCATCATCTCTGTCTGCTGATTCTGGGAACTCAAATCCAACTGTCTTTGGATAATACAGATCATACTGTTCTGCATAAGAATCCATATCTGTACTTCCTGAATCATTCAGATAGTAACTGTAATAATCAAGTGGTGTATATTCACTTAATATTGGAAGTCCGTTTTCTTCTGTCTGTTCATTATTTGCCCAGAAAATTCCATTTGTATAACCATATCTGCCCGTAATCACAATTCCTTGTGTATCAAAATAGATATGTTTCTTTCCATTCTCTACTACCAAACGAGCTGAATCATTTACAACCGCCGAATTGCTCATAGACAATCTGTCTGGCTGATCCTGCTGCCACATAGTAACATTAACATTATATGTTCCGTCCTGAATTTCTGAAATATCTACTTTATCCGCTTTTTGCGTAATGGCAATTGTACTATAAACACGAGTTGTACCTGTTATAACCAGTTCATCGCCCTCCATGCGAATACTTCCATCATCATTTTTATAGGAAGATGAATCAAAATACTCTATCGGATTAAACATTTCATTTACCGGATAATACCATTGAACTTCTATTTTGCTCGTATCCCAATCTTTCGGAATCTTTACTCTTAATTCTACTGCTCTCGATGGAATAACCTGCGAGTCATTCATTTTTAATGACAAGTTATAGATCAATGCTTTTGAAGCATTTCCTGCTAACAAAGAATAATATTTGTTATATTCACTATCTTCATCTGAAGTTTCCTGTAAAAGTTCTGCTCCAAATTTCGCTTTACTATTAACAGTATAGTTATCTGTTACAAGTGTAACATCGCCATCTGTCAGTTCGAGTTTTTCTTTCGGTGTTGTTTTTACCCGCAATTCTCCATAATAAGTAGCATCTTCTGTTTTTATCTCAACCTGTTTTCCAAATATTGCTTCTTCTAAATTATTATACTCAATAGAAAATTTTCCATCCTGTAAAATATTCTCCGAATAAACGGAAATTGTTTTTTTACTTTGTACTTCTTTGGAATACGCATACATATATTGGCGATATGAAGCATGGGATGGATAAGGGCATTCTCCTAAATCTTCAATTCTTTCAAGTACTCTTATTGAATTAACATTGCTTGTGTCTGGCATTTCTGCAGCAATAGTTACTTTTCCATCTTCTACTTTTGCTTCATAAGTATCACCAAATAAATCATTTGCCTTTTTTTCTTCTGCCACAAATCCTGTAAAATCAGGTGAATTTCCAGCTTTAGTCACAACCTTAGAAATTTCCAGTCCAACATTTTTATAATTTTCTTCATTAATATCTTTTGCAATCACTGCATTATTCACATCAAATGTAAATTTACCATTTACAATTCCGTACATATAGCTTTCCAAATCATCATCTGTTCTTCCATAACTATAGAAAGCTTTAGTATACATCGTTCCTTCCAGCGTATCTATATCAAAAGAATACCATGACACACCTGTTGTTGCTTTTTCAACTGAATATTTCTGAATGTACTTGTCATTCCATTCCTCATTGATTTGTCCCTGTTTCTTTAAATATTCTGTTGCCTCTGTCGGATTGTCCTCGTTATTAGAAATATACTTTTCTGGAAGATTAAAGGTTCCCATAGGAGCATTTAAAGGTGTTATTTCATCATCAATTGCACCCGGTTTTGAAAACTGTAAAATATCAATTTTTTCATAATTTTCAATTTGCAAAGTTACATGATATGTTCCATCATCATTTTGTTTCACCAGTGCAATATTGTCCATATAATCTTGAACCGTACCCGAATATGCTTCATCAGTAATCAATTTACCAGTTGGTCCATAAAAGGTTAAAGGAACCGCATATTCGTTTTGATTATCCAGTTCTACATTTGATGCTTTCGTTTCCTTCTGTTCACTAGCAAAAGCCTGTATATTCATACTTCCAAGCAACATACTTGTACTCAATACAAAGGCTAATATCTTTTTTATTTTTTTCATTTTTCCTCCGTATTAAGTAAAACAAGTTGCTGCACTTTGGTGTACAGCAGCTTGCTTTACATAGATATTTCTTATTTTATTTTGCTGTGATATCTGTAAGTTTCAAATATCCAGTTGCATTCATTGGCATGCTTCCAACGTATGTTGTAAATTTGCCAGTAATTACGCAACCTTCGTAAAGGTCAGATGCATCTAAATCTGTAAAAGTGAAATAATAATCTGTCACTCCATCAGCTGTAGTTTGTGTCTTTGGGGTAACTGTTGTTCCGTCAACTACCATTTTTCCTAAATGTCCAGTCAAACCTAAATATGTAATCTCATGAGTATGAACAACAAGTGTTGCTGTATCATCATCTGCAATTGTGATGTCTGCACGCATATCATTGAGTGCTGCATCTCCCATAGATGTTGTTGTGCAAGCTGCGTTCTTATAAAGATTCTGCTTTGCTGTGTACTTACCAGCAGCCAATGAATCTGCCGCAAATGCTGTAACTCCCATTGCCATTACCATTGTTGCTGCTAACAGTGTAGCAACTAATTTCTTGATCTTTCTCATAACTGTAATTCTCCTTTTCTTGTCTTGGTATTAGCTTTTTGCTAATAAATCTTTAGTTATGATGTTTAGAGTTCTACGAGAATATTTCCGGTTACTCGCATCTAACTCCTTGTCTGAAAGATACCATAATTTGCCATCCAACGTCAACACCATTTTTGCGCAAGTTTGTTGCTTGAATTGCAACAAATTAGCTGTTTTTCTTTTTGATTTTGTTGTTATTCAGACAACAACAGACGTAAAAATGCCGTTATTGATTGCATTTTATCAACAACGGCATCTTATTGAAATTTTTTCTTATTTTGTTACATGGTATGCGTAAATGATGATTTTTATCATTTCTCATTTATACCCAGAAATATAATAGCGCAGTGCTTTCCGGCATGTGAACCGGTCCTACGCTGCAGGTACGTTCCTGCTTCTTTTATTTACAGTGACTTGGCTATAATAACAGAAAGTACAGACTAAAACAATCTGATGCAATTTACGTCAGAATAATTTAGGCTGTACCTTCTTTTAATTTGAAAAATTTGGGAAATATTGGATGCAGGTAAAGTTGGGAATAACACCTGCTTCTTATCAAAAGAAGATACCGACACATAATAATTCATTCCATTTATCTGCATAACCGCACCAAAAGCAAATTTATTGCGGTCTGTATATCTGATATTCGGTACTTTTGTAACTCCTCTTTTCTCTTTTTCATAATTTTGGAGAAATCGGTTGTATTTCTCATTTATACGATAAAAATCCATATTTATCCTCCGTAGTAAAACAAAACAGGAAGATAAAACACTTATCTCCCTGATAATTAACGGTTCGCATTCAAAGCTACGAAGCACTTAAATTAAAGGTTCACATTCAAAGTAGTGAAGTACTTAAATTAAAGGCTTGCACTCAAAGTAGCAACGCACTTTAAATTGAACAAATCTCTTTGCTCAACTATATTATATTCAATTCCTGTAAAAAATTCAATAATTTTTTTTATTCAGATACAAGATGGAGCGATACAAGATGGATTGTATTTCGTTTTACAGTTGAGGTACTTGAATGCTTTTCATTTCTTATATTATTTATACCCAGAAATATAATAGCGCAGTGCTTTCCGGCATGTGAACCGGTCCTACGCTGCAGGTAACGGTGACATACCTTTTATACTCTATTACTGTTCTTATATTTATAGATCTACAGTAATCCATCCGGATTAGGATGAGTTTTAAAGTAGATATGTAAATTAGTATGCCTCTCCAAAGAATGTAAACCTTCTTTGATATACCTCCATGATGCACCCATATTATTAGGTACTCCATTTACAACATCCGACTCCAGAAATGCCGGAAATAGATATTCTTTTCCTATAAATTTCTCATAAAATTCATCCGCATATTCTTGTTTTGAATTTTTGTCCAAATTAATATCATTGTACAAGGCATGATCCAGATTGCAAGACATGAAATACATTTCATATGGAAATGATTTTATCATCGTCTGATTCAATAAATATTCCAATATATCTCTCTTATTCTTATTTCTCTCTATTGCACGCTGTGGGTAAGTACAGCTAATATTGGTCGTCGAATATTCAAATGCATATGTTGATCCATTTACGATAGCGGAATCCGGAATATATGCCCCATCCATATCAAATATTTGAACAATTTGTATAACATCCGAATTTTTTAATTTCTTATCTTTAATTACTTCTTGAACAGCTTCATATATCCTGTTCTCAACGTTAGCTATAGTCACCGTTGGATCACTCGTTATATCTCCATTTGTAAATCCAAAGTCAATTTCCTTACTCCTTCTGTATATTTTTTTGAAAATATTTTCCAGAGCCATCTTATCTGACGAACCTTCAACAATAAAGATAATCGTTTTTTTCTCTTTTGCCATAGTTACCCCCTATTCTCAGACTCGTTAAGTCTCTTCTCAAAATCAGGGGAAAATGTTAATTTACCTTGTCCTGTTCCAACTTTTCCAGCTTTTCGGAATGCATATCCCATTGCAAGCAAATCATCCTCATCGTATAGCTCTTCGTTTTGTCCTCCCACCGCAATTGCACGGATATAAAAATCTCTCTTATTATGATTCTTTTCAATCCCCTTCAATCTGATATAGCGATTTTCCGGATTTACGGTTGAACATACAATATTTTTTGCATCTAACTTTTCCAGTACACGCAAATTATGTGATGTAAATATCAACTGACCTTTCATTTCGCTATGCATCATCCCTAATAATTCTCCAAGCAAATATTCAAATATTCCTGAATCAAGTTCATCAACAACCAAACAAACACCCTCATTATTATATACAGATATAAGGTAATTCAAAATAGATACGATACGTTTAATCCCTTCAGATTCATATCGTAACAAAAATTCTTTTCCATCTCTAACAGAATATACCTCTACCTGCATCGCCTTTGTTCCATCAGGACGTTCTAATTCCATTTTCTCTTTTAATCGAATCTGTAAATTAGGTATTACCGATTTAATTGCCATATTAATAGCATCAATAACTATTTTTACCTGTACATAATCTTCTTGCGGTATTTCTGTTATACCCGAAATAGCAAGCGGCATAATCGCCTGCATAATCTCTGTTTCGGTCTCTTTGTGAACGTTGATTGGGATAATCTGATTATTATTGATAGTCCCTAACTGGTTAACTTTGATCACATTGAAGTCAACATAAGCAAACTGTAATATACCTAAAATAACATTTCTAAAATTGCTAACTTCCAAACTATCTTCTAGTTTTTCAATATTGCTCTTTACAAGTTGATTAAAGAAAACAGAAATATTCTTCTGTGCACAAATAAGTGCTAAATTCTGCATATTTGTCAAAAAAGGAATAGCTCTTAAACTTGATAAATGATTAGATACTACACTGATATTGTGTGTTTCTAAAACATCCATATTTTCATAATAAGGATTACAAAAAGAAATATCTCGTTCCGCTCTCCAGGATACCCCTCGCTTCCAATACTGTAATTTCTCCATATAAATCTGAATTGCTTTTTCTTTCTCATCAACCCGTAAAGAAGCTTGATAAACCACTTTATATTTTTCTTCTCCAATCCAAACAAAGAATTCCGTACTGATGCAGCTAGTACCGTCTTTTGACAAAATACCTTCATACATCTCGTAATTTATAGGATTTCCTGTAAGTATCTGTCTTAACATATCTAGTGATTCTAC
>CAVLAA010000006.1:2429-21204 GCA_963660835.1 bacterium | reverse complement strand
ATAATGCTTCAATAAAAGATGTCTTTCCAGATCCATTCTGTCCGTAAATACCTACAATGTCTGTTTTATCACACATTGCTTTTTTATTAATGCTTCCATAATTCATATACTTAACGTCTCCGTACGCAACGTTTTTAATATTACGTATTTCGGAGCGCATAATTCTTACTTTATATTTATTTTCCATGGTTATTCTCCTAAAACATAAGCTCTTTTTATTTGCCTTATTATCTTATTTCAATTCCGACATTTTGTCTATATAAATTATTATTTTTGTTTCTTTTTTAAGATTATTGTATATATATTAATACAAAATATCCGTTTTTATCGTAAAAAGCAAATAGTGAGTACTATTCTTTCCTATTTTACACCCAGAAATATAATAGTGCAGTGCTTTCCGGCATGTGAACCGGTCCTACGCTGCAGGTAACGGTGACCGGCACAATCCCCATCGTACCGATTCCCGTCCATCTGTGGATCCTGCATACTTCCATAGGAATTTTTACAGTATTATCTTCTATGTCTGCTGTCTCAAGCACTCCATTATGCTCATATTTCAAGGTTTTAAGCTTACCTTCCAGCATTTCACCATTTACTCTGGAGTGTGCAGCCATCTCTTTCAGCTTCAATTCCAGATAGCTTTCTCCATTCTCCTGTACGATTTCGGCTACATCTTCAAAGCCTCTCATCGCCATAGAATCTCTATCCTGCCCCGGCTTTTTGTTCATTCGGTAAAGCCTGAAGACTACCGGATGTCTTTCGCATTTCTGCAGATTGTTCTGTATCTCCTGATCAAGTTCATTCTCTTTTTTCTTATATACGGATTTCTTCGCTGCAAATGCATTTATCATCATTTCCAGCATATGTATATCGATGTTCTCAACCATGACGTCCAGTGTTTCATCGATCTCTTCCGGCTTTGCACCGATTTCCTTCAGATAGTTCTGCAGATTCTCATACAGATTTGAGTATCTTTCCAGCCATTCTTCGCCTGCTTCAGTAAATTCCAGTGATTCTGTCAGGATTCCTCTTTCTATACAGTTATTAAAATAGCGGTTTACTGTCGAACGATTGACACCATAGTATTCAGCAATACGTCCCTGAGCTCCACGTTTCTTTTCTACTTTTGACAGACCTTGTAAATATTGCAGCTGAAGCATCGTAGGTCTGTTTTGTCTCCTTAGGTGTTCACCTTTTTCCATATTCGTCTCCTCATTTTCTTACCATAGATGAATATTCAATTCCCTATAATCGATTGGCAATGGTTTCTGTTCAAAACGTGTAACTGCAATAATAGCCACAGCTTCTGTAACAGGAATCCCTGTATTTGTAGTATAAGAAAAGATATGAGTTGGAAGTTCATATGCATCTTCTATCTCTTTTGCCATGATCCACTCATTTTCCACCTGATACCACAGGTATCCCATTGATTTTCCCTGCTTCTTTTTAAGAATAAATCTATTGCCTGTTTTACGGATATTCAAAGTTATCACATGCTCCAGACTCTCGTATTCTGATGCAAGGAACCTTGGATCTCGTCTTTCCGGCTCGTACAATCCAAAGGCCATAGAATATTCTCCATCTTCATAGAAAGAGTTCAGATCCATATCTTCATAGGTTCTGTCATATACATCTCCATATTGCAGGAAATTTCCTATTGCATCTAAACCTTTTCTGCTTATATAATGCTCAATTCGGCAGGCATCATCCTCTGCTTCATCTCTGTCCATGCCGCTGATCATTTGGAAAAACTGTGTCAGCTTCTCATGTCTTGCGAGACAGTCCATACCTTCAAGCTGTCCTTTTTCCGTCAACTTAAGATATCCATTTTCCGGCTCATACAAAAAGCCCTTTGTCACCAGACTTCGCACCAGACCTGCGGCTTCATATCCGGTTATCTGCACTTCTCTGGCATATTCCTTGGAGGTGATATTTTTTCCCTGTCTCCATGTTCGGTAGACATATTCCAAAAGGTCCTCTTCCAATTCTCCTCTGGCCTTTGTTGTATCTATATTTCTATTATCTGTATTTTTTCCCATTGTTACCATTCCTATTTTTTATCATGATGCTGCAGCAAAATGAATTTTAGCCTCGCATTGTATTTCTTATATTAAAATATCCAAAAATATGCTTTTATTTCTTTTTATACATACTTTTGGATATCCATATAGTTTAATTCATATTTCTTTTAAAAATGCAAAATCACATCATCATTTCCATTATTTTCTTGCTTTTCAGCTCTCTGTCTATAGTTTTTTTAAGCGCCCTGTCTGCTGTTTTTTCAAGTTCTGCAAGGATTTCCGGCTTGACATTAAATGAAAAAAGCCTTCCAAGCGGTGTATCTGTTATATATCTGCAGATAGAATATAGAGAAGGAGAAAGCTCTTCATTATCAGGGTAATATTCACCGTTTATATACATAAGCCTGAGCTCAAATATCCGCCTTACCAGAACGTTGCTTATTTCATTGTTCAATATTGCCTTAAGTGCAACATATAAGAGATTGAGCATATCTGTGCCATCTATATTTTCTCTTCCGTAATAATCGACAAGATCCAGAAAATAAAAGCCTATATATACGCCCGGCTGTGCATTTGCTATTTCCCTGAAATATTCCGTCACAGAAATCTCATACAGCCTGTATGAATTTCTTCCGGGAACTATAGAAAATTCCCCCATCGTAAATGGATTTGAACCTGCAAGCAGAGGACTTCCGGAACGTCTTGCTCCTCTTGCAAATACTGTTATCCTTCCGAGCCCGCATGTTTCTATGACAAGTCTTTTGTCCTGCTCTCCTATCGGCATGGCTGAAAGCACCATGCCTCTTGCTTTAATAACATCATTCATAGCATGATCCGCATTTTGATATTACAATTCGTTTTTATTATAGCCATAATTTTTAAGAAGAAGGTCACTGTCTCTCCATTCTTTTCTGACCTTGACCCATAGCTTTAGATTGACTCTGCCTTCAAGCATCCTTTCTATGTCAATCCTTGCTTCACTTCCTATTTTCTTAAGGCTTGCTCCGTTTTTACCTATGATGATACCCTTGTGAGATTCTCTTTCGCATATGATAGTTGCCTCTATGTCTGTAAGATCCTGATTTTTTCTTGCAGACATCTTTTCGATAGTTACAGCTATCCCATGCGGTATCTCATCTCCAAGGCTTCTTAATGCCTTTTCTCTTATCATTTCTGCCGCAATCTGCCTCATCGGCTGATCTGTCACTGTATCCTCATCATAATACAATGGTCCGTACGGAAGGTATTTGAAGATATCATCTATCAGATCATCCAGATTTGTGCCATGCTTAGCCGAGACAGCTATTATATCGTCAAATTTTCCGTATTTTTCATATTCCTTTATAATGCCTGCGATCTCAGTCTTTTTTACTCTGTCGCATTTATTTATGACAAGTATGACAGGTATATTTACCTTGCTTAAAAGAGCGGCGATATGCTGATCTCCGGCACCGATATAAGCCTGCGGCTCAACGAGCCAAAGTGCCACATCGACATCCTTTAAGGTTTTCTCGGCAGCACTTACCATATATTCGCCAAGCTTATTCTTTGCCTTATGTATTCCCGGTGTGTCCTGAAATATGATCTGACCCTTTTCACAGGTATAAACACTCTGGATCCTGTTTCTTGTGGTCTGAGGCTTTCTTGATGTTATCGCTATCTTCTGGCCTATGAGATGGTTCATAAGGGTTGATTTTCCTACGTTCGGTCTGCCGATAAGTGCCGCAAAGCCTGATTTTGTCTGCATTGTATTTATTTCATCCTGTTTTAATTCCAAATACTTTTACCCCTGTATAAATGACTCTGTATGATCAAATATATCATTGTGCTTCTTTATAGCTGCTTCACTTCCTAATACACATATATGCTTTTCATCAAATGT
The DNA here is from genome assembly GCA_963660835.1 of bacterium. Taxonomy (GTDB): domain Bacteria; phylum Bacillota; class Clostridia; order Lachnospirales; family Lachnospiraceae; genus Alectryocaccobium. The sequence continues at coordinate 17,301 of CAVLAA010000006.1, read as the reverse complement.
ATCCTCAAGCATAGCCTTAAGCTCTCTTATCCTTTGAGGTGTTGTTGAAAGTACCTCATCTCTTTCCTTTTGATAATCAGCCTCTGTAAGACCTGCAAAATATGATGCAAAAGATGTCTCTCCCTTGCTTTTTGCATTCATAGGTGTATCAAGCTCACTGACTGTTCCTATGATATATTTTGTCATCGTCCTCTCATCTGCCTCAAAGTCTCCTGCATATTCCGGAAGCCTTTTGTATACATCAAGTGTATTTTTAAGATGCGGATCTCTGTATGAAACAAGATAGCAGTCTCCGTTTCTCTTAAATGAGCTCATGCATCCGTATGCTCCGCCGTTTACTCGAAGGTTCATCCAAAGGAAATCATAGTTAAGCATTGTCCTTAACACTCTCAGTGTTCCGATATAATCATAGCCCTTCTTTTTGAAGTTACCGACAGATGCGACAAACTGGACCTGGCCTGAAGTCTGGATTCCTTCCTTTAAATCCTTTGCATCCCATGTATATCCATCTGTATCTAAGCTTTTATCGGAAAGTCCGTCAGTTAGCTTATCTATGTTTTTCATGAGAAGGTCTTTTCCTTCTTCTCCTGCTGTTACAGATATTATCAGATTTTCTTTTCTGAATATCATTTCAGAAAGAGTCTTGAGCTTTTCTATTATATCTGCTTTTTTGTTTTCAAAATCAAGTGACAGACCTTCAATAAATCTGTAATAGCTTATACCGGAGATCTGCTCCTGCCATCCGTCTATCATAGATACATTTGAAAGTGCTCTTCCTGCTGCACTTATATGTCCTACTGCCGGAATTGCTGCCTGGAGCGAGGATTTCTGATTTAGGATTATCTCATACAAACGCTTTTCATCGTCAATAAATGATGTAAATATGATCTCCTTTATCATTCGGATCACAAATTCACATTCCGGGTCCAGATATTTTGATTTTATTCCAAAGCATTTTTTATATGTATTATTTCCTGTTGCGATGCTCTGCAGACCAAAGCTGATTCCGCCTGTCCTTGCATTTATTTCATTTGCAAGGTCTGAATATTCATAGTTCTTGGTATTAACAAAGCCAAGAACAGCCTTCAAAAGGCTCATATAAGGAGTCAGTTCATTTGTAATGCCGTCAACATCGAATAATATCGAAAGGTAGCTGATGCCTCTTGTGTCAAAGTCGTTGTGGACAAATCTTATTCCGTTTAGATCAGTTTCCTTTGTATTTATTTTGATATTTGTCTTTTTTTCTATATCCGATACTGAAAGCACAGGCAGACAATCCAAAAGCTCCTTGGAATCCTTTTCATTTTGATATTCCCTAAGCTCCTTTGTTTCCTTTACTATCCTGTCTATATCTTCAGCAGACATAGAAGCCTTTATATCCGCAAGCTTAGCAGCAAGCTTTTCCTCTTTCTCCTTTGCAAGTCCTTTTTTAGGTGCAAGCGTAAGGATTACTTTGTGGTCATTATATACGATTCTTTCTCTTATGAGATTCTCATAGTAGCCGGTTCCGATGTTTTTCTTAAGCTGCTCATATATATCAAGCTCTCTTAAGTAATCAAACGGCTTGTTTTCATCATATAGCCAGCCGTCGAAGGCACTCATTATATACATAAGTCCCTTTGGATATGATGAATAATCTGCCTCCCTGAATCTGAATTCAAAGTAATTGATAGCAGCTCTCAATGCCTTTTCGCTGATTCCTTCATCTGCAATCTTAAGAAGTGTGTCGTTTATAAGCTTTTCGAACCTGTCTACATCTGACAGATTCGCATATTTTGCTTCTATAGAGAAGAAATGCTGGAGTATTCCGTCATTGTAGCAGCCCGATACATCCTTTCCGATGCCGGCATCTATAAGTGCCTTTTTAAGAGGTGCTCCCGGTGTATCGAGAAGAACATACTCAAGTACATTGAATGCTGTTGCAGTAAGGATATCAAGACCGTTTCCTGTGACCATACTCATATTGATATAAGTATTGTCCTCTGTCGGCTCATCATCAAGTATCGGATATTCTGAGTTGATAACAAGCTTTTTGGCAAACGGATTCTGATATGGTATTTCTGAATCTATGCTTTTCTTATCAAATTTGCTCAAATATTCCTTGTCAATAAAATCAAGCTTCTCTTCCATATCCATATCACCGTAAAGATAGATATAGCTGTTTGAAGGATGATAATATGCTCTATGGAAATCAAGGAATTCCTCATATGTCAGATCCGGTATGTTTTCAGGGTCTCCGCCGGATTCAACTCCATATGGTGTGTCCGGAAAAAGTGCGCTGAATACCATCCTCTCAAGAACCGAATCAGCAGTTGAAAATGCGCCCTTCATTTCATTGTATACAACACCATTGTACTGAAGCGGATCATCGACAGATTCCATCTGATAATGCCAGCCCTCCTGCTTGAATATCTTGTCATTTTTGTAGATATTCGGGAAAAATACCGCATCAAGATAGACCTCCATCAGGTTGCTGAAATCCTTATCATTGCAGCTTGCTACAGGATACATAGTCTTATCAGGATATGTCATTGCATTTAAAAAGGTATTCAATGAGCCTTTTGCCAATTCTACAAAAGGATCCTTTAAAGGATATTTCTGTGAACCACATAAAACTGTATGCTCAATAATATGAGCAACTCCCGTAGAATTCTTAGGCGGTGTCCTGAATGCAATATTGAAAACCTTATTATTGTCATCGTTTATAAGAAGCGCTACATGTGCTCCTGTTTTTTTGTGCTTCAGCAAAATACCCTTGGAATCGATATCTGCAATATTTTCTTCCTTTATTATCTCATAAGCATCAAACATTTTTATCTCCCTGTTCTTTTGTAATACTGTCCCAGTACTGAGGACACAATGACCATTTTTTTATCAGCTTCATAGGCAGCTTATCGTATCTTTTTCCGAATGAATACCCAAGGAACTTCCAGCCACTCATCCATACAAGCTTAAAAAGCAAATGAAATTTATGCTTTCTGCACAGAAAAGCTGCATTTTCCTTTACCATTTTCTTTCCTTCTCCGACTGAAGGATAATCCTTAAACAGATTTTCGTGCTGTTTTTGTGATGTACCTATATCGAAATTTCTTCTGAACTGCATTTTTGCACTGTATTCGTGTGAATGATGTACCCTTGCATCTGCCGTATAAGAAATCCTGTAGCCTGCAAGAACAGCATTTGAAGCTATAAGCATATCCTCGTTGAGAACAACAGGCCTCGGAAAGCCGCCAAGTTCATCATATACCTTTTTATCGTATGCTGCACATACATTTGAGCAAAAAAACGTTTTTATCCCAAGCTCATCAATATCCCTTATACTCTTTATGCGGCTGTCAGGCGGATAATTAAAGCCTCTTGTAAACTGCTCGATAAGTCCTGCATCTTCCTTTGGAAGCTGCCTTGCATATGAAAATTCTGCCCTGTTATCAATAATAGGTGCAGCTAGATTTTTTATAAGTTCCTCATCTGCAGGCATAGCATCCTGTGTCATAAATACCATAATATCCGCATTAGACTGCCTTGCAGCCATATGCCTTGAAGCACCGTGGTCAAACTCGGATTTTTTAATATGTATTACCGTAATATTGGGGCATATGTCTTCAAAGCTCTTATCCCAATACATTTCTTCGGTATTTACTATTATTATCCTGTTTGCAGGTAAAACCTGTAAAGCCAGGCTGCGAAGCAGCTTAGCAAACTCCGCACCTGGCTTATATGTCGGTATTATGATATCAACTGATATATTTTTATTTTTGCCTGATGGCATGCTTTTATATTCCATTTAATTGATATCCATGGTCTTATTTTTACTGTTTCTTATGAATTTTCGTCACCCTGGCTGCTGTCAGAATTGTTGTTGACAGTTGCGACATAATCCTCATAGCTTATTCCTTCGAGTGCAGCACCGTCCTCTATCTGTGATGCCCACTCTATATCATCGCTGGTATATCCGCAGACATCTGAAATATGCTGGCTGTAATTCAGAACGGTTTCCGAAGGTGAATATTCTTCATCCGGGAACAGGAATTCATGAAGTCTTTGTACATTGTAAGCAAGTGTTACAGGAAGTACAACATCATCTCCTGTACGTGAACCGTCATCCTCAATATGGACAAACGGGAATCCGGCCTGTGTATCTGTACCCATGCCATATGTAACAGCTGAAGTGATAACTGAAATAAGCTTCATGTTGTCAATATTTGTTGTTATGTCCGGAAGAACAGCATTTAATACTGAATCAATAGTTCCTATATCAGCTGACTCCGCTTTCTGTTTTATAAGAGTAAGCACTTCTCTCTGTCTTGATGCACGTCTGAAATCATTTCCGCTCGTATATCTGATACGTGCATATGAAACAGCCTGTGTACCGTTGCAGTGGAATGTTTCTGTGATAGCACCGTCAAAATTCGGATCATCCGGATATTCGAGTGCTTCATATTCGACTCCGCATGCAGCCGATGTTTCAACATTATAGTTGTTTACATGACCTACTTCTTCTTTTGTCATGTCAATATCAAGTCCTCCGAGAAGATCTACAACCTCTGCTAAAGCCTTGAAGTCAACTGTCATGTATTCTGTTATATTGAGATCCAGATTAAGGTTGAGCATTGAAAGGAACTGCTCAGCTCCACCGTAATTGTATGCAGCGTTGGCTTTTGTATAATAATCCGGATTGCCGTAATAATCAGTGATTACATTGAGATATGTATCTCTGTAAAGAGAGCACAGTCTTATTTCTTTTTTGTTGTGATTGATAACACAGATGATCATCGTATCACTGTTGTTTACATCTTCTTCATCAGGACGTGTATCAAGTCCTACAAGAGCGATAACATCTATTCCTGTAAGATCCTGTGTCTGCGTGGTATCGCTTACATCTCCCGATGCAGTCTCTGTAGTATTATTTACCTGGTCCGAAGTATACAGACGTGAGGTATCGAGATCTGTATGGTTTATAAGAGACATCTTGTGTGTAAACCATATAGCTCCGAATAATACAACCGACAGACATACAAGTACAATTATTTCAATTGCAAAAATTCTTTTACGTCTTTTTCTGGAGTATCTTTTTCTTTTATTTCTGTTCGACATCTCGTCTAGCTCCTCAACTACTTTTGATTAATATGCATTTTTATTTATGAAGCCCTTAAAGGCTGTCAAAACTAAAATTTTAAAATCAAATCCTATTGACCAGTTTTCTATATAATAAAGATCACATTCGATTCGTTTTCTTATCGAGGTATCTCCTCTATAGCCATTTACCTGTGCCCATCCTGTCATACCGGGTCTTACCTGATGTTTTATCATGTATCTCGGTATTTCTTCCCTGAATTTCTCAACAAACTGAGGTCTTTCAGGTCTTGGGCCGACCAGAGACATATCCCCCTTTAATACATTAAACAGCTGCGGAAGCTCATCTATACTTGTCTTTCTGATGAATTTTCCGAATTTTGTAACTCTCGGGTCATCCTTTGTTGTCCAACCCTTTTTCTCTGTTTTGCTGTCCTGTACCTTCATCGAACGGAATTTGTACATTTCAAATTCTCTGTTGTGAAGACCGACTCTTATCTGCTTGAAAATAAGAGGTCCCGGTGATGTGGCCTTTATGCCTATTACAGTTACAAGCATTGCAGGCGAAAATATCACGATACATATAAGCGAGCCTATTATATCTCCAAGTCTCTTAAGCATTGCATTGAACATATTGCTTAATGGTACATATCGTATATTTACAACCGGAAGACCCATCATGTCTTCTGTATGCGGTTTTGTCGGAATAACATTGTAATAATCAGGTATGAATTTTGTGTGAACGCCTGATTTTTCGCAGACGCTTACGATTTCCTTTAATCTGTAGAACTGATTAAGTCCTAATGTTATGGCAATCTCATCTATCTGGTTTGCAGGAAGTATATCCTTAAGTGCCGAAAGCCTTCCTATAACCTCTACTCCGCGATATTGTGTGCCGTTTTCGATTATATCATCGAGTATTCCTACGACTTGATATCCAAGCTCCGGGAATCCCAGCACTCTGTCAATAAATTCCTCTGCCGAATTACTGTATCCGACAAGGATGACATTTTTGACTATACGTTCATTTCTTGCACTCTTCTTTACAATGGATCTTATTATATTTCGAACAAGACCGTCAAAGAAAACATTTAGCAGGAAGAATACCACGATCATGTTTCTTGCAAAATGAAACTGCTTTGTGAAATAAAGTATAAGTATTACCAAAAGCGCGCCTATGACATTTGCTTTGATAATATTTCCTGCTTCCTTATACCGTCTCTGTGTCATCATCGGAAGATACAGATTGAAGATATAATTGAGTACAAGCATTAACGGGATGATATAAAGAAGTGCTTCTATATAATAGGTAAAGGAAAATCCACCTAATGATACACCCAGGATACCGGTTTTAAATCTGATAAACCAGGCTAAAATGTATGAAAATACAATTATCAGCGCGTCTATAATAACAAGTGCGCGGCTCAAGTGCTTTTGTGCTTCACCCATAGATAAATCGAACCCTTCCAAATCCCCTTAGGGAGATATAATACTATAATAAATTCAGATTGTCAAAAACCTATATACTATGATCTTCTTCTGAACATATTTGCCCATAGCTCAAGCTGTATTTTACAGTAGCTTTTTAAATTTGAAAATTTGAATTTCTGCGTTCTTTTTTTGCCTTCTTCACCAAACGCCAGCCTTTTTCCTTCTTTAAGTCCGTTATTATATGTCTCCTTAAAGCCTTTTTTTGCAAAATAAAGCTTTTTGATAGTAAAGCCGGCAAAAAGAAACGGTGCATTTATGATCCTTTGAACAGGCGGCATGTTTTTATAAATTATATAGACATTGTTCCTCGATGAATGCTTTACTTTAAACTCATTGTGTGCTGAGCCGCTGGTTCCGCTTCCTACATGGACTACCTTTGCTGTCGGGATATACCAGTTATCAAAGCCGTTTATCCTCGCCCTGTAACCAAGGTCTATATCCTCCATATATGCAAAATGCGCTTCATCGAGCATCCCGAGCTTTATAAAAAGCTCTCTGTCATATATTGCAGCCCCTGCACATGCCGAAAATATCCTGCAAGGCTTATCGAACAATTTGGCAGGCTTGTTGTGTCCTCTTGCAAATGCCCATCCTAATGCGCTGTAAAGATCTCCTGCCGAATCGAGTATGCCATGATCTTCTACTGTAAGCATGCATGAAGCACATGAAAATACATTTTTCCTGCTGCTGATCCCCTTGTAAAGCTCTTCAACAAAGTTTTCCTTTGGAATTGTGTCATTATTTAAAAGGAGAACATATTTGGCTTTTGAAGCCATGACGCCGATATTTATTGCCTTGCAAAAGCCTGTATTTTCATTAAATTCGATAAGCTTTACCTGCGGATAGTCTTTTTTTAAAAATTCTGCGCTTCCGTCCTTAGAGCCGTTATCGATGATAATGATCTCAAAATCCTTCATACTTTGACGGCTAAGAGCCTCAAGGCACGGTATCAAAAAATGCTTTCCATTGTAATTAGGTATAACAACAGATACTTCGTTCAAAAAAATGCTCCTTTAATTTGCCTTAAGAGAGAAATTCCATTTTGAAAGAGTAAGGTTCGGATTGTAATAAGGATCACCGTTTTTCAGTATATCGATCCACCTTGTCCTCATATACTCGATCTCACTTTGAAATCTTCTTACTTTTTCCTCTGTATCCTCTGATCCTCTTGTCTTTGATTCGTAATGTATCATTTCAACATATGCATCATATACAACAAGATAATTTTCTTCTCTTACTCTGAGACATAGATCTATATCATTGAATGCAACAGTCAGCTTTTCCTCAAAGCCTCCGATCTTTTCGAATAAGTTCTTTGATATCATCATGCATGCGGCTGTTACTGCCGAGTAATCGACCTGCGTAGATGCCCTGTGCATATAACCGGAGCGTGCAGCCGGAAGATCTGTAAATATATTGGCTGCTATTCCGCCTATGCCTATTACTACGCCTGCATGCTGGATAGTATTGTCAGGATAGATAAGCCTGCAGCCGACTATGCCAACGTCCTTTCTCTGGGCATTTCCGAGCATGCCTTCTATCCATGATGGGGTCTTTACTTCTATATCATTATTAAGGAAAATGATATATTCTCCTTTTGCATAACCTGCGGCAAAATTATTTATTGCCGAGAAATTGAAGCCCTTCTCCCATTTTATTACTCTTATCCTGCTATCCTTCTCGATTTCCTTATAATATTCAAAGGTTTCAGACTCTGTGCTGTTATTTTCAGCAACAATGATCTCGTAATTGTCATAGGTTGACTTTTCAAGGATAGAATCTATACATTTTTTCAGGATGTCTCTGTTATCCTTATTCGGGATAATGATAGAAACGAGCGACCTTTCCTTAACTTTGTAGATCACCTTATAAAAGCCATAATCCTTGGACTGAGTGACCTCTGCTTCTTCACCGTTTCTTTCAAGATTTTCTTTTACGGCTCTTATTCCTGCTTCATACGCATATAGCTTGCTTGCCGGATTGTCTGCCGTAGATGCCTGATGTGTACGCCAGTGATAAAGTATCCTCGGAATATGCACTATACAATTGGCATTGTCACTGCATCTGAATATAAAATCATGATCCTGTGCACCGTCGAATCCTTCTCTGAAGCCTCCGACCTTATCTATAAGTGCCTTTTTTATAACAAGAAGATGACATATATAATTGTTTGCTCTTAAAAGATCGATATTGAAATCAGGTTTGAAATGCGGCTGTGTATGCTCCTTTTCATTTCCTGTAACCTTATCCTCATCCGAATAAATTATATCGGGATGTGATTTTTCTATAGCACAGGCAACCTCAAAAAGTGCATCAGGAGCCAAAATATCATCATGATCAAGAAGCGCAACATACTGTCCGTTTGCCATTTCAAAGGCTCTGTTTGTATTTTTTCCGATGCCTTCATTTTCATCAAGGTTCTTTACTTTTATCCTTGTATCCTTAGCTGCATATTCCTTCAATATGGCATTTACTTTTTCATCATCAGGACCCGCATTTGCTATACAAAGTTCCCAATTCTTATAGCTCTGTGCCACAACAGAATCGATCATCTCCCTTAAAAAGACCTCTCCTGTATGATATACCGGAACAGCGATGCTTATAAGAATGTCCTCTTTAAATTTTCTTTCGCTTTGCTTTTTGAGTTCCTGCTCTGTTCTTTTGTGTTTTTCATACCATGGACCATACGGCACTTCCTCAGGCTCCATTCTCTCCTGAAGCCTGACCATAAATTCCTTAAGTCCATAATGCTTTAAATAGCGAAAGCCCTTTTTTATATTGTAGGGCTTCAGCTTCTTTATAAATCTTCCTGCTTTTGACAAGGTGATTTCCTCTTTAATTTAAAATTGTCAGTTAAACTCCGGGAATTCAAGAATTGCCTCGGTTACCTTTTTTGCATCCTCAAGTGACAATGAATAATACATCGGAAGACGCATGATCCTTTCACTTTCCTTTGTAGTATAAACATCCTCTCCGTTGAATCTTCCGAATTTGATTCCTGCCGTCGCAGTATGAAGCGGAATATAATGAAATACAGCGCAGATATCTCTTTCCTTTAAATAAGATATGAGTCTTGTTCTCTGTGCAAGGTCTTTAACCTTGATATAGAACATATGCGCATTGTGCTTTGCATACTCCGGTACTGTAGGACGTTCTATATATCCGGCCTTCTCGAGCACCTCAAGCTCTTTATTATAGAAGTTCCAGATAGACATTCTCTTTTCGTCTATCTTGTCAGCCTCTTCAAGCTGTGCATACAGATAAGCAGCATTTAATTCACTCGGAAGATATGATGAGCCAAAATCAACCCATGTATATTTATCAACCTGGCCTCTGAAGAATTTGCTTCTGTCTGTTCCTTTTTCTCTTAATATCTCTGCTTTTTCAAGATATTCGTCCTTCTGGAACAGGAGTGCTCCTCCTTCGCCCATGATATAATTCTTTGTCTCATGAAAGCTGTAGCAGCCGAAATCTCCGATCGTTCCAAGTGCTCTTCCTTTATAGAATGCATGTACACCCTGTGCTGCATCCTCAACAACCTTGAGATCGTATCTTTTTGCAATATCAAGAATAGTGTCCATCTCACATGCAACACCTGCATAATGTACCGGAACGATAGCCTTTGTTTTTTCGGTGATCGCAGCCTCTATAAGCTTTTCGTCTATATTCATGGTATCAGGTCTGATATCCACAAAAACAATCTTTGCTCCTCTAAGAACAAATGCATCTGCTGTTGATACGAAGGTATATGACGGCATGATAACTTCATCACCCGGCTTTATATCACACAGATATGAAGCCATCTCGAGTGCATGTGTGCAGGATGTTGTAAGAAGAGAATATTTTGTACCCAACTCGTCCTGCATCCACTTTGAACACTTCTTTGTAAACATTCCGTCTCCGCAGAGCTTTCTGTTCTCTACTGCTTCCTTGATATAGTCTGTCTCTTTACCCAAAAAGGCAGGTCTGTTAAAATCTATCATAATTTCCCTTTTCCCTTCCTTCTTTGAATACTCTGATCATCTCTCTGGTAAGACTGATTCCGTCATCCTCAACCTCATCAAGTTTCTTTCTGGGTATCCAATTTGCATAGGACAGTTCCTTTCTGTCCATTGTTATATGGTTGTCTTTATCTACATCACAGAAGAAACCGAATAAAAGAGTATCTGTAAATGTCCATGGCTGTGACTTGTAATATCTTATATTTTTGACTTTAAGTCCAACCTCTTCCATTACTTCTCTTTGAACTGTCTCCTCGATAGTCTCCCCAACCTCTGCAAAGCCGGCTACGAGAGCAAGTCTTTTGTGACCGACAGAATATTTTGTAAGCAATATCTTGTCATTATCTGTAACTCCGACTATAACTGCCGGACAAATCTTCGGATATATCCTGTTCCCGCATTTGTCGCACTGCATCATTCTTTCTTCTTTTGAATGTATAAGCGGTGCTCCGCATCTTCCGCATATGCGGTTGTCCTCATACCATGCGCCAAGCTGATATGCGGTAACTCCGGCATAGCATTCCTGCTTTTCATCAGGATTATTGAGATATACATTTCTTATATACATCCTGTTTTTAAATACAAAGCCATCAGCCTCAAGCTTTTTAACAAGCCTTCTGTAAGGAGTATCTATCTCCTCATCCTCGTCGATATAGTCGTCTTCAAATGCCAGAAAATAATCGGCATCGTCTATCGAAAACATATATCTTATATCTATACCTTCTGTATCGCACTCGCAATACTTAGGATAGATCATCTTGTCATCTTCTACCTTGTATAATACCTGATCGCCTCTGACAAACATAAGCCTTGATCTGTCATTCATTTGCTTTTCTTTATACTGATTGTCAAAAACTGCAGGTGCCAAATCCTGAATCATGCTTTTATTACCGCTTTCTCCTTATTTTCAAACATCAAATAACAGATCACCATAGGACGGCATAGACCAGAAATCCTTGTCAACCAAAACCTCAAGCTTATCAATAGGCTTTCTGAGGCTTTCCATTGCCGGAACAACATGATCTCTGTAATAAACAGCCTGTTCCTTTCCCGGTGTCAGTGTATTTGCTGTTTCATCTGTTACTACAAGCTCCTTAAGGGCCGCATAGGCCTCTTTTAAATAACGGTTTATACGTTCGAGCATCTCACTCTGGACTGAATACTCCTCAAAGCCTGCTGCCTTAAGCGAAATTATGTCCTCTGCAAGAACCTTTGTATATTTGATAACCGACGGGATAATATGCTTTCCTGCAATATCTACCATTACCTTGGCATCGATATTCAGGGTCTTTGCATAGTTCTCGTATTTCATTTCCTCACGTGCAATGAGCTCATTTTCAGAAAATACATTGAATTTCTCGTACATCTCTATATTTTCCGGTTTTGTAAGCTCAGGTATTGCATCAACTGTTGTAGGAAGATTCGGAAGTCCTCTTCTTTCTGCTTCGTCCAGCCAATCCTTGGCATATCCGTTTCCTGCAAAAAGAACTCTCTGATGCTCTGTGAAGTTTTTGACCGTGACATTATGTATCTCATTTGCCAAGTCATCACTTTTTTCCAATATATCACAGGCATCGCAAATAGCTTCGGCTACTATAGTATTTAAAACTATTGTAGATGATGCAACCGAATTTTTTGCTCCTACCATTCTAAACTCAAATTTGTTTCCTGTAAATGCAAACGGTGATGTCCTGTTCCTGTCTGTTGCATCCTTATGGAAATCAGGAAGTGATTTGACTCCTGTATGCAGAGTGCCGCCCTTAATGCTGTGCGTTGCTTCGCCTGTCTCTATAAGCTGGCTTACAACATCCTCAAGCTGCTCTCCAAGGAAAATAGATATAACTGCAGGCGGTGCCTCATCGGCTCCGAGTCTCAGATCATTTCCTGCATCCGCAGCCGATTCCCTTAAAAGTCCTGCATGCTTGTCAACCGCTTTTACAATACATGAAAGAAGAAGAAGGAACTGCGTATTTTCGTGAGGCGTTTTGCCCGGATCTAAAAGGTTCTTGCCTTCATCGGTTACAAGCGACCAGTTGTTGTGCTTTCCTGATCCGTTTACTCCCGCAAATGGTTTTTCGTGAAGTATGCACTTCATTCCGTGTGCGGTTGCCTTTCTTCTTAATGTATGCATTATGATCTGATTGTGATCTATAGCTATATTTGCCTGTTCAAATATAGGTGCAAGCTCATGCTGTGCCGGTGCTACCTCATTGTGCTGTGTCTTTGCAGGAACACCCATCTTCCACAACTCAATATTTACATCCTTCATGAAGCTTGCTATCTTCTGACGTATCATTCCGAAATAATGATCGTCCATTTCCTGACCCTTAGGCGGCATATGCCCAAAAAGCGTATGTCCTGTATAAACAAGGTCCTTTCTCTGCTTATACTTTGCAGCATCTACAAGGAAATACTCCTGCTCTATTCCAATGCTAGGAGTTACCTTTTTGGCTGTTGTATTTCCCAAGAGTCTAAGCATCCTTATAAGCTGCTTGTTTATAGCCTCCATAGAGCGAAGAAGCGGTATCTTCTGGTCAAGTGCCTCTCCGTTATATGAATAAAATGCCGTTGGGATACAGAGTGTAGCGCCTGCTGCATCCTTTCTTACAAATACCGGCGAAGTACAGTCCCATGCAGTATATCCTCTTGCCTCAAATGTGGCACGAAGTCCGCCTGACGGAAACGATGATGCATCGGGTTCTCCTTTTATGAGCTCCTTTCCGCCGAATTTGATGATAAATTCTCCATCCTTTGACGGACTTAAGAATGAATCATGCTTTTCTGCCGAAACTCCTGTAAGCGGATGAAACCAATGTGTATAATGAGTGCAGCCCTGCTCGATGGCCCACTCCTTCATTTCATGAGCGATGATATCTGCATTTTTCTTATCAAGCTCTCCTCCATGCTCTATGATATGTCTCAAATCCTTGTAGACATCCTCCGGAAGACGCTTCTTCATCTGCTCATCATCAAAAACGTATTCTCCAAATGCTTCGATTGAATTTTTATTTATAGCCCCCATGATCAATCCTTCTTTGTATCTGTGCCGATCTTAGAGATCAGCTTTAATCTGTTACGTTTTTTTGGTGCCGCAATCTTAATTGCCTGTTGTATATTTTCTATTACAACCTCTTTATGATCTCCTCCGGGCTCTCCGTCTATAGTCCATGCTATATCCTCTTCAGACCTGAAGGTTATCTTCCTTGCTTTAAATCTTTCAACAAACCTGCTGTCTGCACCGGTTGCTATTGCGCCCAGTACCTCGATAAATTCTATCGGATTTCTTGTAGCACGTACAAGTGTCACCTCGAACAGACCATCGTCAAGCTCGACCTTCGGACCGGTGATATTTTTCAGTCCTCCGACCTGATACGAATTGGTTATCATTCCGTAGAACCAGCTCTCCGAAAATCTTATACCGCTCTCGGTTTCCACTGATATGTCAAGCACAGGTATTTTCAAAAGGCGTTTAGTGACCTCAAGCACATATGCTCCATAGCCGATCACATTTTTGAGCTTCTGATCTGTCGTATATGCTATATCCGTAAGCAATCCGAATGCCGCTACATAATCAAAGCATTTTTCGTTGAATTTTCCGATATCAAGGCTTCTAAAGGAATCCTGTTCGATAAGTTCCATCAGCTTTGATATATTTTTGGGAATTTTCAAAGTTGCCGCATAGTCATTTGTACTGCCACACGGGATAAATGCCATCGGGATATCCTTGTTGCTTTTGTGGATTCCCATTATTGTTTCACTTACTGTACCGTCACCTCCGGCACATACTACAAGCTCAAGTTCATCGGCATATTCCATCACGAGCCTTTCGGCATCACCCGGTTTCTGTGTAGAATAAGTGATTATCTCATATCCCAGCTTAGTCAATCCGTCTACAAGCTGAACAAGCCTATATTTAACAGCACCCTTCCCTGAATGCATGTTAAAAAGAACCAAACTCTTTTTCTTCATTTGCTTATCACCTGTAAATAAATTTTAATGGCTGCATATAAGCTAATGCCATTTATAATATTTAACATAGTCTACGTTAAACATATGGTAGCTATTCTACACCAATAATCTCTAACTTGCAATTATATCGAGAAATCAAACTCCTCATTCTTGAAATTTTCATGCTTATAGTCCATCAAATAAGTAAGGAGTTCTCTTTGTTCTGTATGATTTAATATATCTATTGCCTCAGATATATTCTCTTCTGTAAAAATTCCCGACTGTATCATATATTTCAGGGTTTCGATTGCATTTTCATTTGATAACGCCCTCAAAACATCCTTAAGTGAATCTCTTAC
>CAVLAA010000006.1:0-2419 GCA_963660835.1 bacterium | reverse complement strand
CTCATAAGGCTGGTTTATCCTGTCGCAGATCATATTCAGTCTCTCTGAATTGAAATGATTCCTTAAAAGAAATGCATCATAAGCAGCAAAATCATAAAGCCTGCCATTTTTCCCAAATTCCTTAAGAAGCTCTTCCATAAAGAATGCGTGACTCGGGAATCTGTATTTATATCCTGTATCGGCAAATTTGACTGAATTTACCCTTCTTCCGAAAAATGCCTTTCTGCCTATTTCCTTGATCTCATCGCCTATGACGATATCATCATTTTCTTTTTCTTCTATATATAATAAGAGTTTAAAGCCGCCGTCGCCAAGCCTTTGATAGAGTCCCAGGTCTCCTATGACAAAATCTTCATTATCCTTTGAAAGCTCGATCTCACATATGCCTTTTTCTTCATCTGCCCAGCCTCCGCTGTTTGAAAGCGCTCCATCCTCTATGATCCTTACGGACCCCGGAATTGAAATCTTCTCCAAACAGCCCTTTTCCTCAAAAGCTTCAGCCTTTATGCAGGTACAGCCTTTTTGTATATCATAGCTTTTTCTTTCATCATAGATCCTTACGGCAAGAAGCGCTATCTGTCCGTTTTCGTCCATGCCATAATATCCATAGCCGTCATCTGTAAGAGGCGCTTTTGTATAGCCCATAGACATTTCAAAGTCCTCCTCCATCGGCTCCTCATATGTATTTTCTTCTATTTTGGCACTTTTAAACATAAGATCCCAATCGTTCATCTGTTACCTCTTTTTTCTATGCTTCTCAAACCAAAACGGGGCTGTCGCACTATATAAGTGCTACAGCCTCTTACTAATTTTTATTTATAAGCTTTCTTATCTCAAGTGCAGCCATTTCCATATCGCTTTTGCTCTCTGATATGCTAAAGCAGCTGTCATTTGATATTAAAAGTCCCTTTTCTTTAAGCGCATCTATCATCTTGTCAGATGCTTTTTTATCTCCTGATATATCAACAATAAATGCAAGTGAACCTAAAGCTCTAAGATTTCTAAATATTTCTCTTATCTCTTCTCTGTCAGAGCTTAAATCCGTAAATATTATAAGAAGTTCATCCTTTTTAAGAGTTCTCTTTTCTTTTTGGAGCTTGGCTCTGTTATAGTCAAGGAGATGGCCGTATCTTGAGATTATCTCAGAAAACTCCTGTGCTCTAATAAGACATTCTTCGCTTCCGCAGGATGCTATATATATCTTGTAGAAGTTTTCCAAAAGATCCGGACGTCTTTGTGCTGTTCTTTTAAGTGACTCCTCATAACGCCATTCGTTTATCCTTTTGTGATCGCCGCAAAGAAGAACCTTTGGCACGCTTTTATCATGCCAGGTTTCAGGTCTTGTATAATGCGGATATTCAAGAAGATTGTCCTGCAATGATTCAAACTGCGACGACTCATCATTGCTCAATACTCCGGGAACAAATCTTGAGACTGCATCCATCAACACAAGTGCTCCGAGCTCTCCTCCTGTGAGAACATAGTCACCTATTGAAATATAATCTGTGACTTCTTCCTCCAGGACTCTTTCATCTATTCCTTCATAATGTCCGCATAAAAGGATCAGGTTTTCCTCTCTTGCAAGCTCTTCAACCTTTGTTTGAGTCAAAACTTCAGCCTGAGGTGTTAAATAAACAACTCTTGTCTTGTCTCCTGTACGTCTTTTTGCTTCCTTTACAGCACGAAATACGGGCTCGGCCTCAATGACCATGCCCGCACCTCCTCCATAGGGATAATCATCTACACGATTGTGCTTGTTTGCTGAAAAATCCCTTATATTGATCGTTTCTACATCGATCAGACCCTTGTTTACAGCACGTCCTATTATGCTGGTTTTGGCAACCTGTCTGATCATGTCAGGAAATAAAGTTAATATACAATATTTCATTTGTTAAATCCTAAAAATAGCTTTCGATCAGGCCCTCTACTGATCTCATTGTGTTGTGATACAGTGAATAATAGTGAGCTCCTTTTATAGCAAATATAAGATAAATTAAGAAGAATAATGCACCTAATATGAGTCCGGCGATTGCAAGTCCTTTTTTATCCTGTTTCATAATAACAAGAACTCCTAATACAGCTGCGATCAAGCTTGGAAGAAGCAGGAGAAATGCAGCTCCCATACCAAAAAGAGGTGACAGTGCAACACCTATGCCTCCTGTGATGATTCCGACTATTCCAAGAACAAGTGACGCTATTGCCATTCCGCTTGTCGGCTGAGCATTTCTGCTGCCGGCATTTGAATAATTTCCTGTATTATAAGAATAGTTCGGTGCTGCAGCTCCGCGGTTTACCGGATTTAATGCATTTCCGCATTTGGGGCAGAACTTTGCATTATCCTCACACTGTGCACCACATTTACCACAAAATCTCATAATTCATCCTCCCTACATTGATATCCTTCAGAAAGGTCCAAATC
>CAVLAA010000005.1:0-46868 GCA_963660835.1 bacterium | reverse complement strand
AGAACCTATATTATCTCGATGTGCGTATATCTACACACATTTTGAGTGGCAGAAATTAATGAGGCTAAGAAATATACCGGGCTCGGACGAGATAATAAACAAGAGCGGATTTGCTATCACTGAGCCTATGCAGTATAAGGGCAGGTGGTGTGAGGCTTTTAACAACAAAAATCCTATTCATATAGAAGTCGGGATGGGAAAGGGCAGATTTATAATGGATATGGCCCAGATCCATAAAGATATCAATTATATAGGAATAGAGATGTACAGCTCAGTGCTTTTAAGAGCTGTTGAGAAGGCTGAAAGGCTTAAGGAAGAGGATGCTGCACCTGATAATTTCAGATTTATAAGGATGGATGCAAGAAATCTGTCCGATGTATTTGAGAAAGGAGAGGTAGACAGGGTATATCTTAATTTTTCGGATCCCTGGCCGAAAGACAGACATTCAAAAAGAAGACTTACATCGGTCGAATTTTTAAGGCGCTATGAGCAGATTCTTTTGCCTGGTTCAAGCGTTGAATTTAAGACTGACAACAGAGGGCTGTTTGATTTTTCTCTTGAAGAAGCAAAAAGAGCAGACTGGGAAACTATTGCATTTACATATGATCTTCATAACGACGAAAAGTTAAATAAGGGAAATGTAATGACAGAATACGAGGAGAAGTTTTCTTCTCTTGGAACTGCAATAAACAAGATGATCATTAAAATGAGGTAAGGCTAATGAAAAAAAGTTGGAGTAAGAGAATACTTGGTTTTTTGCTTGCCCTGATAATGGCTGTGCTTCCGGTTATGCAGGCACTGCCGGTCTATGCGGACAATACAGTCATGGCGACATCGGAGGATGGATCAGCGACATACTACAGTGTAGGAGATGCATGGAGGGCAGCAGGATCAGGTACAAAGATTGTTCTTCAGACAGACTGGGTATGTGACAGACTGGTGGTAGACAGCAATAAAGAAATATATGTAAATATGAATGGCCATTCTATCAGCAGGAAAAATCTCAGTGAAGGTAAGAAGGATGGAGAGGTCTTTTGCCTATATGATGGTGCAAAGCTTACATTGACAGGCGGAGATGCCAAGAGAACGTTTGAGTATACCGGATATTCGGTAAAAACCGGCGGTTCCGAAAAGATGACAGTTACATCAGGCGGTCTTGTTACAGGCGGAAAGAGTACAAACGGCGGCGGCGGAATACATATGAATGCGGGTTCTGAGCTGACGCTTGATAACGTAGCAGTTAACGGAAACCATGCGGAGGAGAATTCTTGGTGGTTAGGTTATACAGCTAAAGGCGGCGGCATAAAAGTTAATGGTGATAATGCCAAGATCACTTTACAGAATAATGCAGAGATCGCACACAACTATGCTGATAAAGATGGCGGTGGTATTTATAATAATGGTTATACAACTACTATAATAATAAAAGGCAATTCATCGATCCATGACAATTCGGGTGAAAGTGGAGGCGGAATTTTCTGCAATTTCACCGGATTTTCGATAATTTCAGATGGCACGGGCTCAATTTCAAATAATAAATCGCGCACTAACGGAGACGGCGGCGGAGGAATTTATATAGCTAAAAACTCGGGATCGATAAGCAATTCGGGTGTAGTAAGCGGCCTTACATTTGATGGCAATGCAACTGTAGAAAATGGCGGAGCTATCTTTAACGAACAGGAAGCCATTGCAATAGAAAGCTGTGTTTTCAAGAACAATGAAGCTAAACGAGGCGGTGGATTATATAATAAAAACGATGTCAATTCGATATCCGGATGTACATTTACAAACAACAAAGCTTCTGTAGGCGGCGGCGGAATTTTCGCATACAGTGATCATATGTTTACCTTAAATGGTAAGCTCATTATAAAAGACAATACGCGCGGTGACGGAACAGCAGACGACCTGTATCTGGATGAAAACGGAAACAACTTCTCATATATAAAGGGTTCTGTTACGTCAAAGTCTGAAATAGGTATAAGAATTGCCAATCCGGGAGAAAAAAGAATCGGAAATTCAGATACATTCTTTCTGCAGGATGCATTCTTCTGCGATTATGACGGCTATCATATAGAATATGACGAGGATGCACAGCAGCTTTGGATAAAAAACGGCGCAAAAACAGAAGTTGCCAAGGAAGCGGTAAGCCCTGATACTACAGACAGTGGACTTACTTATAATGGCAAGGAAGTTGTGGCGGGATATTTCTCATATCCATCAGTGTCTGACAGCAATATTGATCTTGATTCAAAATTTTATTATACAGACGGTTATTTTATAGACGGTTCTGATGCATCATGCGGAGATCCTAAGAATTACAACAGCCATCTTGCTACTATGTCTATGAGCATGGCACTTGCTGCTTTTTACTCGAATATTGGAAACGATGGTTCAAAGGATTCCTATGACAGAGCATACACATACAAATCACAAAATATTGAAAAGCTTATGACAGATATCGGAGTTGACCCGGATGATATTTATATAAGCTATACAAATACGCTTAAGCCGACTACAAACAGTATAGGTGTAGCTATAGGAAGCAAGCTTATCAGTACCAAGGATAAGACCTCCGAATCGGATACGAAGGATGCGGCAGATATGACAGATACGGAAGTATCGTCTGATTCTTCGGATGCAACAGGACGATCAACAAAGACTTATTTTGCATCAACGGGTACTTATGATGATATGGACCTTGAAAATGATTATATTCTTGTACCTATCGCAATCAGAGGTGCCGGTTATGAGGCAGAGTGGAGCAGTAATACTACGACAGGAGACAGCGGCGAGCATCAAGGCTTTGCAGAGGCCGCAAATTATGTAAGAACACAGGTATGGACTTATGTATCGAATTATGGTCTTGAAGATGCTGTTAAAGCCGGCAGAGTAAAATTCTGGATTGTGGGATATTCCCGAGCAGGAGCAACTGCAAATCTTACTGCCAAACGACTGATAGAGGATTATTGCAGCTCAGATTTAAATCCGGAGACAAGTAATCAGGTTTATGCTTACTGTTTTGAGGCTCCTAAGGGCGGAATAAACAGTGCAATGGAGCTTAATCAGAACAAGTATTATTCAATACATAACTGCATAAACAAGGTGGATCTTGTTCCGCTTGTAGCACCTGAGGAAATGGGCTTTATACGCTATGGTGTAGATCACTATATTCCGGGAGAAGCAGATGCATCAGGTGTTAAATCAGACAGCACCGTTTGGAGCTTTGTAAAAGGTAATGATTGGGCTTCAAGCTACAGAACCTGGTATGACAATAACTCGTATACTGTAGGAACAAGTGAATATAATAATCAAAAGGCATTGATGAAAAAACAGCTTAAGTCTGTTGATCCTGATGATATTGTTTTTTATGATGGCTTTAGGGTTTCGTATGCTGCTTATAAAAGTTCTTATCTCACACATGAAATGTTTAAGACATTTGACAAGGATAAAGGAAATCTTACACAGGAGGAATATCTTCGTATATTCTGGAGAGCATTCCAGATTTGGGGATTAGGAAATACGTATAAGCAGGATCTTAGAAATAGCTATACGCATGTGGTGCCGGCAGCTTCCAGCGTGGGAAGTGATAAGGTAACTACTCAGAAGGCATTCCAGATACTTACTAAGATATTCTTTAAAAAAAGCAATACTGAACTGAGCGGCATGATGGATGCAGTCAGTGCAGGTGTAACGGCGGTTAAGCAGGATGCACTTTCTGTATGGTGGAGCTTGCTTGGCGAATGGAATACTATGAGTACTGAAAATAAGAAGAACTGGACAAGGAAGCTTTGGACAGGACTCATGGAAACAAAGTCATTAAGCGGAAAGTCTGTGGTAGATTACCTTACAGATGAAGAAATCACTCAGCTTAAATCAGCTTGGGATACAATATTTGATGTGTTAATGAGCTTCCAGACTTTGGATTACAAGACGTATATCAGTGGATGGAATAATGCTTGGGTAATAGGAAGCGAAGAACACAAGGAAGGGCGTTATATTAAGCTTTGTGAAGGTATTACCAGCGAGTATAAAAACTATGGCGATGAGTATCAGGTTGTACTTGCTACCCTTGCAAACAATGTTACATCGATTGCACAGGGACATTATCCGGAGATAAACTATGCATGGGTTCGTTCATATGACAGCTTCTATGCAAATGACGGAGACAACCCGGTAGATATAAAGACGGATATTGTTCCGACTATAACAGATGAATTTGATAAAAACGGAGATTATAATCTTGTACTCTGTACTGATACGAAAGGGGCAGGTATATACTATAGGATCAGAAATGAACGTACAGGAGAATATGAAGATTGGCAGCCTTATAATAAGCCAGTATATCTTAAATCTGAGGCGAGAAACGGCATATGTACAGTTCAGATGACAGCAGTTTACTGCGGCAATACATCTGATGTAATAACAAAAACCTATGAGATAAAGAATAGTTATACAGTAACCGTAAACGGTGAAGAGTATGGCAAATTTAGGGAAGGCAGTACAGTAACTGTCGACGGAACAAGCACAGATACAAGTAAGGCATTTAAGGTCTGGTCAGAAACTGACGATGTAGAGCTTGCTGATAAGGACAGCGCAGTAACTACATTTGTAATGCCGTCACGAGATATCAGCCTTACAGCAGAATATATCAGCCGCATTACAGCAGCTAAACTTTCAGTTGCTGCTCCTACAGCAGGAAGCGCATTGCCTGAAACAGGAAGACTCAGCTGGACTGACGAAACAGGCATACAAAAGACAAAGGATGTTTCGGTTTACTGGATAGAAAATGATGACAAGCAGGCATCAGGCAATACAAAATACAATACCAAATATGCAGTAGCTGCTAATATAGCATCAGATGCAAAATCAGATATGGTATTTAGCACATCCATGTCAGCGGAAAATGTCACAGTAGAATATGAAGGCTTGGATGCACAGCAGGCAGTTAAGGCATCGGTTGATGCAGAGAATAAGCTGATAATCACAGGACCGGATGTAACTACAGATAAGCCAAGCATCATAGAAGTCAAAGGTGTAACTGTTTCAATCCTTAAGGATGCATCCCAGGAAGAGCTTAGACAGAAGCTTCCTAAGACAGCAACAGTTAAAGCAGAAGACGGCGGAGTATATAATGTAGCGATTGACACTGAAAATACAGATCTTTCATCTCTTATTACAGAGGACGGAAAGGTAGCTGAAACCGGTGGTTATATTAATGCAGAGCTCTTGATAACTGACGATGATATTGTAAAAAATACAAACAATCTGAAGCAGTATATGCTGGTTGAGGTACAGACATTGGGAACTGTAGCCGACCCGGTAATAGAGCTTGCATCCGGAACATACCAAAATACAAGCATTGACGTTGAAATCACATGTGAAACAGAAAATGCGACCATATGGTATACAGTAGATTGGAGCGACCCGCAGATATATACAGGAAGCATTAACCTTGCAGGAAATGAAGGTGAAAAGACAAACCATCAGATTATTGCATGGGCAGAGGCAGATGGATACAGCAGGTCATCAGATGTAAGTGCTTCATATATTTTGGACAATCCGTATACCGTAAGCATATATGGCAAGGATACAGGCAAGAAGAGTGAGGGCATTTGGGATTCACCTAAGCAGTACAGCTATTATAAAGGTGACAAAGTAACTATAGTTCCTCCGACCGAAGAGGATGAGCGCTTTGAAAAATGGGATACACTTCCGGATTATGTGACAGAGAATGAGACAACTCATGCGCTTACAATAGAAAGCCTGTCCGGAAATACTGAGCTTACTGCAATTTACAATCCTGTTATAAAACAGGTTGACTTGACAATGGACGAGCCGGCACTTGGCAAGGAGCTTTCAAAGAAGGTCAAGGAAGCAAGTGTAACTGTTACAGATAAATATGATATAACAGATATGTTTGCAGATATTGAATGGTCGCCAAGCTCCGGAATGCCTGCATATTATACAGCATATACAGCTAAGCTTACTGTTAGTGAGGATAAGGAAGAGAGCATGAAATACTTCCTGGCTGAAAATGCGGTGATAAATGTAAATGATGGAGAGACACAGGCAAAGACGACTCTTACGAAGGAAGACGGAAAATATGTTATATATGTAACCTTCCCGAAACTTGATAAAGCTAAGCTGCTTTACGTTGAACAGCCGGATGACGGATATGCAGGTAGGGATGAGGCAGCAGCAGGAAACTACAACCTGCCGACTCAGACAAGGATATTGCTTTCAGACGGCAGCAGCGCAACAGCAGATATAAGCTGGACAACGATGCCGGCCTTTGATGCAGGTAATCTGTATTCACAGGAGCTTACAGCATCAGGTGTAGTAGTTCTTCCTGAATATGTGGATCAGAACGAAGTTTCACTTGATGTGAGCATATCGGTAGTTGTTCCGTCAGCCGAAATGGTTATAGAGCCTGTTGCAAACTTTGAATCAGGTACATATACCGGTGCGCTGTCCGTTAAACTGAGCTGTGAGACCGAAGGTGCAACGATCTATTACACTACTGACGGATCAGAGCCTACTACAGAAAGTGCAGTATATGACGGAACACCTATAGAAGTAAGCAATACAGAAGCGGCAACAACAATAATCGCTTTTGCTGCTGTAGACGGCATGATCCCGAGCGGCACATCGACTTATACATATGAGATCAAGGAAGAAGAGCCGACTCCTACACCGACGGACGAGCCTACGGTAACGCCAACGCAGGAACCGACTGTAACACCAACAGGAGAGCCTACGACAGCGCCTACAACGACACCTACAGTATCGCCGACAAAAGCACCGACATCCACACCTACAAATACACCGGATTCCGGAATCAATAGTAAGACTGGAGGCAGTGCAAATACAGGAGATACAACAAATCCTGTAGGATGGATAGTTGTGATCGTGGTATGTGTTGCTGCTATATCAGGAGCAGTTATATACAAAAAGAAAAAGAAAAAATAATTGATCACGAGTGAGATATCAGAAATATCACTTTAAAGAAAAAACAGCAAGACCCGCTGCAGTTTGAGCAGCGGGTCTTGCTGTTTGGTTTATAAGAAGCGTTTTACAGAAGCAATAGTGATGCGCAGATCTGATTGATTATCCGTCCATCGCCTCTGAAGGTATAAAATTTGTCATTGTTGCAGCGGTTGCATATATTTGTTGTTATGATATTTTCATCCTTAAGACCGGCTTCCTTTAAGACCACACGGTTGGCAAGCCACAGATCAAGGAGATATTTGCTGCCGTGCTTTTTAAAAAGAGGAGCAGAAAGCTCGCGTCCCCAGTCATTTTCAAATTCATCAAGGATCTCTAGGCCTACTTCATAGCATGACTGGCATATGCCGGGGCCTATTGTTACGATTATATCTTTAGGATCACATCCGAAGCTCTCGGTCATTTTTTCGACTACATTTTTCCCTATTTTGAACTGAGTTCCCTTGCGGCCCGAATGTGCTATGCCGATAGCTTTTTTCTTGGGATCGACAAAGCAAAGCGGTATGCAGTCCGCAACGCTTATGCATATATGGGCACCTTTGATATTTGTAACAAGTCCGTCTGTGTTTTGGATATGCTTGTTATCTATAGGATGTCCAAGGTCTGACTTAGTTACAACATGAACATTTGCGGTATGCTTTTGAAATGGAGCAACCCTGTGTGCAATGTCTGTTCCAAGCTCAGATGCAAGCGTATTACAGCAATCAATAGCATTATTAAGCGACGGAGCATTTTCAGGGAACATGTATACAGGCTTATTTGATGATGTCATGCGAAGCGTAAATGTATTTTTTACAAACGTAATGTCATCAAAGCATTTATAGGAAATATAGGGTATTTCCTCATCGTGAAAATTGAAAAGCTCGTTATTGTCTTTTTTAATAAAATCCATATTTTTTATCATGATCTGATTCTTTCTTTTTATTTCAATCGTCATATATAACAACAGTATCTCCCGGGAGGATCTGCGTTTTTCCTCTCGGGATCATATTTTCTTCGCCTCTCTTTATCATAGCGATAAGCACCTGTGGAGGCAGATTTAATTCATCTATTCGCTTGTTGGCCCATTCATGAGAAGGAGTTATGGTTACTTCTCTTAGATTTATCTCACCGGAATCTTCAACCTGAGGCACACTGAAGATAATGCTGTCGCCTGCAAGGATCCTGGTATTTCCTCTGGGGATTATGGTTTCATCGCCTCGTCTTATCATAAGTGCAAGTGAATCTGTAGGCATGCTTACCTTTTCGACAAGCTTATTTTCCCAGTTATGTCCCGGCGGGATAAACATACGCATGAGCGTAAGAGATGAGTCCTCCTGATAGTCGTTGAAGGTCTTTAGGACATCCGAAGTATAGTCTATCATATTAAGTGCGGCGGCAACACGCGGAAGCAGTGTTCCCTGTATGGCAACCGAAAGCAGAGAGACCATAAATACTATATGGAAGAGGTCGTTCTCAAGGTTTGTGACATTGCAGACAGCATATATCGCAAAAACGATAGATGATGCGCCTCGAAGTCCGGCCCATGATATCAGAAGCTGCTGCCTGAAGCTGGCTTTAAACGGTGTCATTATGATAAATACAGCAAGCGGTCTTCCTATGAACAAAAGGAAGAGAGCGATAAGGATCGCTATAAAAAATACCGCAGGGAGCTTTGTCGGGAATGACAGAAGTCCCAATATAAAGAATATGCAGATCTGAGCCAGGTTTGTTATACCGTCGAAAAACGGAACGAGTATCTTTTTGTGCCTGATCGAGCTGTTTCCTAATATTATTCCTGTGAGGTAAACACTTAAGTATTCATTTCCGTCAATAAGCAATGGCAGTGAATAAGATGCCAGAACAATAGCAACGAGGAAGATCGTATCAAGTCCTTCGGGGACCATAGTCGTTTTCTTTAAAATGATTATGGCAATTACGGCAATTGCTACACCTATAAGACCGCCGAATACAAACTGCGCAAATATCATATAGCCTATGGAGGTTTTAGCTCCGGTTATGAAGGTTATGGCCATCGTTGTCAGCATAAATGATGTAGGGTCATTACTTCCGCTTTCAATCTCAAGAAGAGGAGCAGTTCCGTATTTCAATGAAAGCCTTTTAGATCGAAGGATGGAAAATACGGATGCGGCATCGGTACAGCTTAGGACCGAGCCAATAAGAAAGCTCTCAAGAATGTTCATTTTAAGCACAAAGCTGCAGAAAAATGTAAGCGAAAGTGCAGTTATAAGGACGCCCATAAATGAAAGCAGGATTGCTTTGCCGGCTACGGGCTTGGCAGTTTTCCAGCTTGTACCGAATCCGCCGTAGAACATAACGAAGGCAAGACATATCGAGCATATATGGTCAGTCAGCTCTATATTTGAATAATATATCCCGAGCGGACCGTCTGCGCCGAATAGCATACCAAGACCTATGAAGCACAAAAGAACGGGCATGCCTGTTCTGGCTGCCAGCTTATTGGCAAAAACACATAAGAGGATAACTACGGAAGCAAGTAAGATAACAGTTGTCATATTTCCCCTTTCCTGACAAAGATGTCATGTTCAAAATCTTCTATTATAACGAAATACCGCCTGCTACGCATGCAGCATAGCTGTATGTGTATGGCGGTTTAGTTTACATAAGTATAAAAGTAATGATATAAGCCTGTCAACCGCTATAAAAAACTAAATCCGTTGTATTTTCAACGGACTTTAATTAAATGTAGATGTATACTGCATACAAAAGTAGATGAGAAACCATATAGAGTGCCGAAAGGGGAAAGTAAATGCTTAGAAAGATTATCCATATAGATGAAGAAAAATGTAACGGATGCGGTGCATGTGCAAATGCCTGCCATGAAAGTGCAATAGGCATGGTTAACGGCAAGGCAAAGCTTTTAAGAGATGATTATTGTGACGGTATGGGAGACTGCCTTCCGAGCTGCCCTACAGGAGCTATAACCTTTGAGGAAAGAGAGGCTGCGGCATATGATGAAGCTGCTGTTAAGGAAAATATGAAGAAAAAGGAGCTCAAGGAGAAGATGTTTAAAATGAATGGCGGCGGATGCCCCGGATCTATGATGAGACAGATGAACAGACAGGAAAGCAGCGCAGATACAGAAGAAGTTAGCGAAAAGGCTATAACATCACAGCTTCAGAACTGGCCTGTACAGATCAAGCTGGCTCCTGTTAAAGCACCTTATTTTGACGGAGCAAAGCTTCTTATTGCGGCTGATTGTACAGCATATGCTTATGCGTCATTCCATAAGGAGTTTATAAAAGGAAAGACAACACTTATCGGATGCCCGAAGCTTGATGGCGTTGATTACAGTGAAAAGCTTGAGCAGATAATTGCAGGAAATGATATACAGAGTGTAACAATTGTAAGGATGGAAGTTCCGTGCTGCGGAGGACTCGAGATGGCTGCCAAAAATGCACTGCAAAGAAGCGGAAAATTCATACCATGGCAGGTTGTGACTATCTCTATAGACGGAAAGATACTTTGATCAATATAACACAAAAGAGCCGTAAGGCGAGTGAACATAGATTGCATAGCGAGTAGGAGTCATCCTGCTCGCTTTTTTTAGGATAAATTATGCACAGCATACAAAAAAACTTGATAATACAAAAAAAAGTTGTGGAAAACAAATAAAACTATTGACCGATATCGTACAGACTGTTAGGATTTTAACATAGAGAGAAAAGAGGTCAGATACTATGAAGGATTACAAAGTAATAGAAGTAAAGCGCAGTGTTTTTGAGGACAATGACAGGGATGCAAAAAAGCTAAGGCAGGAGCTTAAAGATAAAGGGATATTTTTATTAAATCTCATGTCCTCACCCGGAGCCGGAAAAACCACAACGCTGAAGCGGACTATTGAGCTGCTTAAGGACGAAATGAAGATAGGCATTATGGAGGCAGATATCGATTCGGATGTGGATGCAAAAACAATTTCCGAAACGGGAGTTCCTGTGATCCAGATACATACCGGTGGTATGTGCCATCTTGATGCAGATATGACAAGACAGGGGATAAAAGAGTTTGGGATATCAGACATTGATCTTCTGGTTCTTGAAAATGTAGGAAACCTTGTCTGCCCGGCAGAATTTGACACAGGAAGCACCCAAAATGCAATGATCCTGTCAGTGCCTGAAGGAGATGACAAGCCGCTTAAATATCCTTTGATGTTTTCGATATGCGATGTAGTCCTTATAAATAAATGCGATACGCTGAGTGTCTTCGATGATTTTTCGACAGATGCTGTAGAGGAACGGATAAAGAAGCTGAATCCAAATGCCAAGGTGATCTTTATTTCAGCAAAGACCGGAGAAGGCTTTGAGGAATGGACAAGCTGGATAAAAGAGGAAATTGCAGCCTATAAGAAATAAAACGGGTAGATGAGAGAGGTAGACATATGGCAGATCCATTGGGAAATTATGTACCGGATACCGTAAAAAATGATGAACCGATAAGAGAGCCTATTGCAAGACTCGGTAAGCTTATAACTGACAGAGCAGAGGTAATGCTTGGCAAGGAGAAGATAACGAAGGAATCTCCGGAGTACTGGGGACTTGCAAGTATTTGTACGGATGAGCAGGCAGAGATTGCCATAAAGATGGGAAAGCGCAAGCCGAAAACCTTCGCACAGATAAAAAAGGCTACAGGCATAAAGGATGATGAATATCTTAAGAAGCAGCTCGATGAAATGGCTTGGAACGGGCTTATCGAATATAACTGGGAAAATCCTCAGCATGAAAAGCAATATGTTC
Organism: bacterium; assembly: GCA_963660835.1. GTDB lineage: Bacteria > Bacillota > Clostridia > Lachnospirales > Lachnospiraceae > Alectryocaccobium. The sequence continues at coordinate 35,109 of CAVLAA010000005.1, read as the reverse complement.
TTCCGATGTATGTTCCGGGAAGTGCAGAGTTTACGAATATGAACAAAGAAGTCTTAGATGCACATCCGGAGCTTGGACGCTTTTTCGAACGCATGAGCAGACTTCCGCTTGAGAAGATAACGCCTATGGTGCCGCTTGGCGGTGCCGGAATAGGAATGCATGTAATTCCTGTAGAAAAAGCAATTGAAATGGAAAATAAATCTGTATCTGTAGAGCATATCTCGCATTGGCTTGAAAAATATGACGGAAAATATGCAGCAAGTCCATGCTCATGCAGACGGTCACGTGCAACCTATGATGAAGGCTGTGCAGATGATCCCGAGGGCTGGTGTATAGCAGTAGGAGATATGGCAGACTACTGTGTTGAAACCGGCAAAGGCGGACGATATATAACAAAGGATGAAGTCCTTGAGATATTAAAAAAGGCTGAGGACAACGGCTTTGTACATCAGATCACAAATATAGACGGAGAAGACAAGATATTTGCTATCTGCAACTGCAATGTAAATGTCTGTTATGCGCTTCGTACATCTCAGCTTTTTAATACTCCGAATATGTCAAGATCGGCATATGTCGCACATATAGAAAAGGAAAAGTGCGTTGCCTGCGGCAGATGTGTGGAATTTTGCCCGGCAGGTGCGGTTACATTGGGGCAGAAGCTTTGCAAAAAGGACGGTACGGAAGTCAAATATCCTAAGATGCCGCTTCCTTCCGAGAAAAAGTGGGGGCCTGAAATGTGGACCGAAAATTACAGGGATGTAAACCGTATAAATACTCATGAAAGCGGAACGGCACCCTGTAAAACGGCTTGTCCTGCTCACATCGCGGTACAGGGATATCTTAAGCTTGCAGCCAAAGGGCGCTATAGGGATGCACTAGAGCTTATAAAGAAGAACAATCCGCTGCCTGCAGTCTGCGGACATATCTGCAACAGGCGCTGTGAGGAGGCCTGCACAAGAGGAACGATAGATGAGGCTGTTGCTATTGATGAAGTAAAGAAATTTATTGCAATGCAGGAGCTTAAAGAAGAAAACAGATTTATCCCGAAGAAAGTGATACCGTCTCTAAATGACAACTTCTTTGCGGATCAGAAGATTGCTGTCATAGGCGGAGGACCTGCAGGTATTTCATGTGCATTTTATCTTGCAGAAAAAGGATACAGGCCCACTATTTTTGAAAAAAATAAAGAACTTGGCGGTATGCTGAGATACGGAATACCTTCGTTTGTACTTGAAAAGGATGTAATCTCAGCAGAGATAGATATCCTTAAGGAAATGGGCGTAGAATTCAGGACCGGCATCGAGATAGGAAAGGATATTTCGATAAAGGAGCTTAGAGAACAGGGCTATAAGGCTTTCTACATTGGAATCGGCTGTCAGGAAGGCAAAAAGACAGGAGTTCCGGGTGAAGAAGCAAGAGGCGTTGTAACGGCTATAGATTTTCTTCATAAAACAACCGATGATGAAAGTTTCAGGCTAAGCGGAGATACCGTAGTCATAGGAGGCGGAAATGTGGCAATAGATGCCGCAAGGACGGCAGTTCGCTGCAGAAGCAGCCATATTTATCAGGTATCGCTTGAAACAAGAGACGTTATGCCGGCAGCGCCCGAGGAGATCGAATTGGCTGAATCCGAAGGGAGCGTATTTTACGGCGGCTGGGGTCCGAAGGAGATCATCGTAGAAAACGGAGCCGTAAGCGGTGTCCTGTTTAAAAAATGCATTTCTGTTAAAGATTCCGACGGAAGGTTCAGCCCGCAGTATGATGAAAATGAAACAAAGCTAATAAGCTGCAGCAACGTGATACTTTCGGTAGGACAGGGCATATACTGGGGCGATCTTTTAAATGGAGAGGACGTCAAGATGTGGCACGGTAACTATCCTGCTGCGGATAAGGTTACATATCAGACGAGCGTTGAGGATATTTTTGTCGGCGGAGATGTTTATACGGGACCGAAATTTGCGATAGATGCGATAGCAGCAGGAAAGCAGGCTGCAATATCTATCCATCGCTTTGTACAGCCCGGGTGTACACTTACGATCGGCCGAGATCCTGCATATTATAAGGAACTCGATAAGACGGATATTCTTATAAATGACTATGACCATATAGGAAGACAGAGTCCGAAAAAGGATGCTTTAATAGGCAAAGACTCGTTCAGAGATAAAAAGCTTGTATTTACAAAGGAGCAGGCAGAGGCGGAAACATCACGATGCCTTGGCTGCGGTGCAAGCATAGTGGATGAGAACCAATGCATAGGCTGCGGTATATGCACTACAAAATGCGAATTTGATGCAATACATCTTGAAAGGGATCTGCCTAAGGCAAGTACGATGCGTACCAGTGAGCAAAAGCTTAGATATATTCTTCCAAATGGAATAAAGCAGGCGATAAAGATAAAATTCTCACGAAAAAAAGACTAGGATTTTAAAGGCAGAAACAGATTTGAAGGGATATCATGCACGAATTAGGAGTTGTATTTCAGGTTATCAGGATGGTAGAGGATGTATGCAAAGAAAATAACCTTACAGAGGTTTCATCCGTGACACTTGAGCTGGGCGAGCTCTCTACTGTTATAGAGAGTTATCTTCGGGATGTATGGAAATGGGCTGTTTTAAAGCGCTCGGAGCATATGAAAGAAGCTAAGCTCTATGTTCAGACTATTCCCGGGATAACATATTGCGAGGATTGCCAAAATAAATATCAGACCAGGAAATACGGTAAAACCTGTCCTGTATGTGGCAGTATGCGGACATATCTTATACAGGGAAATGAGTTTAATATAAAGGAAATCGAAGCCTGTTAAGTGTAAATTTGCTGGATTTTTCCAATTATTTGTGAAAAGTTAATAAAAAGTCGCCGTAAAATATGCGCATTGTTGACAAGGTATATGTACTAAAGTACAAGTATTCATGTTTTAAAACCTAAATGCGAAAAAATCGTGTTGACACTAAAAAGAACGGTTGCTAAAATGCAGTTCATTCAAAGGCAAGGACGTCTTCAAAGATGTTCTTGCCTTTTTCTTTTTCTATTCATTTAAAAACTTGAATTGCAACCGGAGGTTTGATTATGAAGAATGCTTACAGCGAAATTAGTCTTGAGAATGTGGGAATGACTTACGCAACGGAGAAGTCAAGCCTGAAAGCACTGACAGGAGTAAATCTTCAAATTGAAAGAGGTGAATTTATATCTCTTTTGGGACCGTCAGGATGCGGCAAGACTACACTTCTTAGAACAATAGCCGGATTGATAACCAACACAGAAGGATCTGTTGCAGTAGCCGGCATGTCACCGGAATCCGCAAGAAAAAGCGGTGAGCTTGGAATGGTTTTCCAGAACGCGGTTCTTTATGACTGGAGAACAGTTATAAAAAATGTAATGCTTCCAATGGAAATAAAGGGAATTCCTAAAGGCGAACAAAAAAGCAAAGCAGAGGAAATGCTTGAGCTTGTAGGCCTTAAGGAGTTCAAAAACAATTATCCGTGTGAGCTTTCAGGAGGTATGCAGCAGAGAGTATCTATTGCAAGGGCACTTACGACAAGCCCTAACATACTTCTTATGGATGAGCCGTTTTCAGCACTTGATGAGTTTACAAGAGAAAAGCTTCATGATGACTTGCTTGATATCTGTGCCAAACGAAATATGACGGTCATATTTGTAACACATAACATTTCAGAAAGCGTTTATCTCTCAGACAGGGTAGTGGTTATGTCACCTCATCCCGGAAGAGTTTCCGCAGTAATAAAAATAGAGCTTCCTCATCCGAGAGAAGCCGGAATGAGGAATATTCCTGAATACTTTGATTATATATCAAAGATCAGATCAAGCTTTGAGGGGGTTTAAATATGGCTGCTAAAAAAATGTTGAAAAACCCTCCGGGTTGGCTGGTAACCGTTGTATGGCTTGTAGGATTTTTGCTTGTATGGACACTGATAGCATTTCTGTTTGATGTAAGCGGTGCCGCAAATACAAAGTTTCCTTATCTGACAGACATCCTCAAATGGACATTTTCGCCTGAGTATGACGGAAATACGATCCTTACAGCTGTATCTGTTACACTTTCAACCTTTATAAAGGGAATAATAATCGGATTTATAATCGGTTTTATATTTGCGATATTGATGAATGCATGTCTTCCGATCGAGAAGGTCGGATATCCTTTAATCCTTCTCAGTCAGATGATACCGATGCTGGGACTTGCTCCTATCATAGTAAGTATGGTTGGAGATTTTGCACAGGCAAAGCTGGTGATGAGTGCATATATGACATTCTTCCCGGTAGCGGCAAATATGTTTGCTGGTCTTCAGGCAGTGGATGTAAGACGAAAGGAATTGCTTATCATGTGTTCGGCAGAGCCGGCAACAATATACAGAAAGCTTATGATCCCTGCTTCTCTTCCATCACTTTTCATAGGTCTTAAGCTTGCAGCTCCTTCCGCATTTGCGGCTGTTATCTTTACAGAGGTTCTTTATCCGCAGGAGGGCGGCATCGGAGGAATGATACTTAATACTCAGTACGGAAACGACTGGGAGCTTTGCTGGGGATATATTTTCATGGCAGTTTTGATAGCGGTACTTTTATTCTATGCAGTATCCTATCTCGAAAAACTGGTCATCAGATGGAAAACTACGGATTAAGGAGGTGTAAGCATGGACGAATATTACAACAGACGGCAGGACATCATATCCGTTATGGAGATCGAAGCAGATGTTGCCCGTGTATGCAAGGTGATTTATACAGTTGCTCTTGCAATTGCGGCACTTGCGGTAGCTGTGCTTACATTGTTCAGCTATGAATTTCCGATAATGACTATTTCAAATGATTTTGAATATGTCTGGGATATAAAGGGAAAAATGCTGATGTCGGGAATAAATGTAGACGGCTGCAGCATTACAACCTTCAATCCTTTGATGGCTTTATTTTACGGATTGGCAGTGATCGCTGCTGTAACAGCAGTTATCTATATAGTATGGAACATGATCCATGCCTTTCGTGCAAAATACGGTGAGTCAATGATACTTACCGGCAAGCCATACAGACGTTTAAAAGCAATAATAGGCGGAGCACTTACGATCGATTCGATCATCCTTTTGTTATTTGAGCCGGTATATTGCCTGGCAAAAACATCAGAAGGAATAGCAAAGATAGAGGAACTCAGTGCCAATTTTTCATTTAACAATTATCCGACAGGTGCCGGAGTGCTCCTAATGATCGGATGCTTCTTCGTAGGATGCTATTTCCTTTGCTCGGCATTTAAGGATACCAAGGGCTGGAAAAAATATCAGGGACTTATATATATAGCAGGTATTGTTGCTCTTGTTTTATATTTCTGGCAGTACGGATATCTTCATAAATTATTCGGAATCGATCCTGCAACAGCATCATTTCCATATCCGTTCCCAAAGGCTCTGAACAGCTTCAGTAAGTTTACAGGAAGCGTAAAGGGAGCATATAACAGTGTATTTGGATCGCTTGGATCGATATTCTTTACAAGCGGAAGCACGATATTAAATGATTCGATCATTTATAATGCAACAACAACAGTTTCAGCGATGCTGATAGGCTTTGTACTCGGCGGTGCAGTCGGATATATAATAGCGATCATTGCATCCTGCAGCGAAAGATGGGGTAAGGGAATCCTTACGATCTGTACGATCCTTGTTTCATTCCCGGTTGTAGCTTTAGGACCTATCGTAAACCATTGGTTCCCGTCAAACAGCTACATGCTTTCATGGATAGCAAAGATCATAGTTGTAACGATCCTTTGTATGGCAGGCATGTCTGTAAATGCTTATAAGGGACTTACAGTAATGAAGCCATTCACACTTGATCTTATGAGCATATGCAATGCGGATGCAAAGACAACATTGTTAAAGCTCAGGATACCGAATTCATTGCCGAATGTATTTACGGCATTGAAAACAAACTCTGCAACAGCACTTATGGGTGCATTCGTATGTGAGTTCTATTCCTTATCAAAGACTTTTGGTATAGGAATGATGTTCAATAATTATTGGAGCACAGCAAGATATCAGTCATGGGCATATATCATAATGGCGATCGTATTTGGATTGATACTTTATCTGATAGTTGTAGCAGCAGAGAAGAAAGCCCTGGCATGGTATGTAAGGCTGAAGAAAAAGTGATATATAAGGCAAATGCTTATATATATAGAAAAAACGGAGGTGTTTTATTATGAAAAAAGTGATTTCAGTAGCTATGTGTGCAGCACTCGGATTGTCGCTTGCAGCATGCGGAGGTTCTTCCGATTCTATTGAGACAGGAAGTTCAACATCTGCAGCCAGTACAAGCTCTGCTTCTTCATCAAGCAGCAGCACCTCAGAAGCATCAAGTACAGCTTCTACAAGTACTTCAAGCAAGGCTGACGGAGATCTTACTCCTGTAACTATCCAGCTCAAATGGGTACAGCAGGCTCAGTTCATGGGCTATTATGCAGCAAAAGAGCTTGGAATTTATGAGGATTACGGCCTTGACGTAACAATAGTTCCGGGAGGCAGCGTAGATGTTTGTGACGAAGTTGATTCCGGAAGAGCTCAGTTCGGTGATGTATGGGTATCAACAGCAATGAGCGCCATCTCAAACGGTGCAAATATCATGTCAGTTGCCCAGTATTATCAGAATTCAGGTATGACACTTGTTTCACTTAAGGACACAGTAAAGGATGCAACAAAGGTAAGTGAAGGTGAGTCAACAGGAAACTGGGGCGGCGGAAATGAATATGAGATGCAGGCATATCTTTCAAGCCTTGGCCTTCCTATAGATTATGTAACAGAGGATTATGATATGCAGCAGCTTCTTGACGGCGATATCACATGGTCCTCAGCAATGACATATAACGAAATGGGTCTTTTATATGAAGGCGGACTTACAGCAGATGACATCAATGTACTCAAGATGGAGGATGAAGGCTTCGGAATGCTTGAGGACTGCCTGATCGTAGATACTGACTGGGCTGAGGAAAATGAAGATACAGTTGTAGCCTTCATTGAAGCATCTAACTTAGGATGGGCATGGTGCCTTGAGAATCCGGCTGCAGCAGGTTCACTTGTATTTAATGCAGAGGATACATCAAATACAGTTTCTGAATACCATCAGCAGTTTGAGGCAAGCGAGGTCAGCAAGCTTGTAGCAGGCGATATCGTAACAATCGGAGATCGTTCTACATATGACAAGCTTGGATATATGGATGCTGATAAATATACACAGACATATGATATCTTCGCAAAATACACAGACATCTCAAATATCACAGCAGACAGCTCATATACAACCTACTTCTATGAGCAGGCTATAGCTGATGAGAAATATAAAGATGCACTTGACAACTTCGATTCCTATACATGGGATAAAGACTTCGAAACTCTCTATACAGAGTCTAAATAAGTCTTGAACAGCTTTAATTAGTTTTACTTTTTCGGGCTGCTGCATTGGCAGCCCGGGTAAAAAATATTTGGAGGAAACAGAAATGTATGATCTTGTAATTAAAAATGGAACAATCGTAACGCCAACAAGTTCTTTTAAAGCAGATCTTGCAGTCAAAGACGGAAAGATATGTGAATTGGCGGCATCGATAGATGCACAGGCCGAGAAAACAGTAGACGCTTCCGGAAAACTGGTTCTTCCCGGGGCAATAGATCCGCATACACACCTTGCAATGCCTTTTGGCGGCACTATTTCAGCAGATGATTACTTTACGGGAACCAGGGCAGCCGTTTGCGGCGGCACAACCACTGTTTTTGATTTTGCGCTTCAGGATTTTGGTGAAAAGATGGTCGATACCGTAAAGCGAAGGGATGCGCTTTGTGCCCCTGATGCTGTTTGCGATTATGCTTTCCACGTAGGGGTCAAGGATGTAAGCGGTGAGCTCCTTGATTCAATGAAGGAATGTGTTGAATACGGAGTTCCTTCATTTAAGGTATTTATGGTTTACGACTTCGGTGTAAAGGACGGAACATTTTTCAAGGTTCTCAAGAAGTCAAAGGAAATCGGAGCACTTATCGGTGTTCATGCAGAAAACAATGAAATGGTAAACATGCTTACAGAAGAATTCATAAGCGAAGGAAAGACCTCAGCATGGTACCATTATTTATCAAGACCTGAATGGGTCGAGGGTGAAGCAGATGAAAGAGCTATCGACTGGGCTAAGGCTGCAGGCGCAGAGCTTTATATTGTTCATCTTGCAAATGAGCAGGGAATGAAGGCAGTTGAGAAGGCTAAATCAGAAGGATATCCGATCTATGCGGAGACCTGCCCGCAGTATTTATACTTCACATCGGATGTTTACAAAAGAGAGGACGGCAGAAACTTTGTATGTTCGCCGCCAATGAAAGGACAGGCAAGCCAGGATGCACTCTGGGAGGGAATCAAGAACGGATTTATTGATACTATTTCAACAGATCACTGCCCATTCCAGCAGTCTGAAAAGGATTGGGGATTAAACGATTTCAGAAAGATCCCAAATGGCTGTGCAGGAGTAGAAAATATGTATCCGTACATGCTTTCTATAGCTAATTCAGGAAAGATCAGCTTTAATAAAGTTGTTGAGATATGCTGCGCAAATACAGCTGCATTGTTTGGATGTACTACCAAGGGAAGCCTTGATATAGGAAAAGATGCAGATATAGTAATTTACGACAAGGACAAGGATTTTACGATCCATCAGTCCAATACACACTCAGCTGCAGATCATACGATCTGGGAAGGAGTAGAGCTTCACGGATATCCGGTACAGACATATGTAAGAGGTTCTCTTGTATATGATAACGGAGAATTCGTAGGAGAAAGAGGATTCGGTAAGCTGCTTAAGAGAGCACCGAGACCAAAGAGAGATTAACCGTCATTTTATGGCGGAGATGAGAGGAGAAATATATGCTGAAGATCAGAGAGGAAGCATCAAGATGCCTTTTGTGTGCTGATCCGCCATGTACAAACAGCTGCAAAAAAGGTTTCGATCCGGCGGCAATGGTCAGATCGGTATGGTTTAAAAATGAGGAAAATGCAGCCTCATTTATAGACAAAAAAGCCTGTGCAGGATGTGACGGAGATTGCGAGAAAGCCTGCATACATTATGACAGCAATATAAGGATAAGGCAGATAGCCGAGATATTAGATGAGGCATCGGATAAAAGGGTAGATCTTGGGATCACGTTTTGCGGTGTTAAATGCGAAAATCCGTTTTTCTTATCATCATCGGTAGTAGCATCAGGCTATGATATGTGTGCAAAGGCTCTTGAGCTGGGCTGGGCCGGCATTGTTTACAAGACAATAGGACGATTCATGCCAAAGGAAGCATCTCCGAGATTTGCTTCAGCAGTTGCAGATAACAATCATTTTGAAGGCTTCAGAAATATCGAACAGATCTCAGAGCATACGCTTGAATATGACCTGGATGTTTTAAAACGCTTAAAAGAGAACTATCCGTCAAAGGTGATCGTTGCTTCGATAATGGGAAGCAGTGATGAAGAATGGGGAGAGCTTGCAGAGCTTTGCAGCGATATAGGCTGTGACATAATAGAATGTAACTTCTCATGTCCTCATATGACGGCCAAGGGACTTGGCGCAGATGTAGGAACAAATCCGGAGCTTGTAGCAAAATATACAGAGCTTGTAAAAGCAAAGGCAAAGGTTCCGGTGCTTGCAAAGATGACTCCGAATATCACAAATATGGAGATACCTGCATTGGCAGCCGTAAATGCCGGAGCAGACGGAATCGCAGCTATAAATACCATTAAATCAATAACAGGCTTTGACATCACTCATATGGAGCCGGAGCCGGCAGTAAATGGCAAATCTGCGGTTTCAGGATATTCAGGAAATGCAGTTAAGCCTATCGCACTCAGATTTATATATGATATGGCAAGCTGTGACGCTTTGAAGGATGTTCCTATATCCGGTATGGGAGGAATAGAAAACTGGCATGATGCTGCGGAATTTTTGGCACTTGGATGTACAAATATTCAGATCACGACATCAGTTATGCAGTATGGCTACAGGATAATAGACGATCTTATCAGCGGGCTTTCATCATTCCTTGCAAAAACAGGATATAAAAGCGTTGAGGAATTTGCAGGAAGCGGCCTTAAGCATTTTGTAAATGCAGATGAGCTTGACAGGACTACGATTTCCTATCCTGTATTTGACAGGAAAAAATGCATAGGCTGCGGAAGGTGCTATATAAGCTGTTATGACGGAGGCCATCAGGCGATCAGATTTAATAAGGAAAGAACTCCTTATCTTATAGCGGATAAATGCGTAGGATGCCACATGTGCAGACTGGTTTGTCCGACAGAAGCAATAGGAAAAAGTAAGCGAATAGCAAAAAAATAAAGGCAAAACGAAAGGAGCCGATACCATGTTAGGTAAGACAGTCAACGAAAATCAGAAAAAATATGTTCTTCAGTCCTGGAATAAGCAGGCAAAGCTTGATCCTATTCCGATTGAAAAGGCAGATAATATATATCTTTACGATTATGACGGCAAGCGTTATTCAGATATGTCATCACTTCATGTAAATATGAACCTTGGATACGGCAATAAGGAGATAAATGATGCGATCAAAAACAAGATCGATCAGTATGCATTTATCAGTGAGGCTTATGCAGACAAGGACAGAGGAGAGCTTGCGAAGCTTATCCTGAGCCTTATGCCTGACAACATGGGCAAGATCTTCTTTACAAATGCCGGTGCTGATGCAAATGAAAATGCTATCAAGATCGCAAGAATGTTTACAGGAAGACAGAAAGTCTTTTCAAGATATCGTTCATATCACGGATCAACCTTCGGAGCAGGAAATATCACAGGTGAACCAAGAAGATATGCACTTGAGCCGGGAATCCCAGGATTTGTAAAATTCATGGATCCATATATGTACAGAGACAATCTTCCATTTGAGACAGAAGAGGAATGTACAGAGTTCTATCTGAAGAAGCTTGAAGAGCAGATCAATTATGAGAATCCAGGAAATATCGCAGCGATAATAATGGAGACTGTAACAGGTACAAACGGAATCATCATTCCGCCTAAGGGATACCTTCCGGGAGTAAGAAAGATCTGTGACAAATACGGAATCATGATGATCTGTGATGAGGTCATGGCAGGATGGTGCAGAACAGGAAAGATGTTTGCATTCCAGAATTTCGATGTAAAGCCTGATATCGTTACATTTGCAAAAGGTGTTACATGCGGATATGTACAGCTTGGCGGTGTATGCGTTTCTAAGGAAATAGCAGCATACTTTGATGATCACGTTCTTTCATGCGGACTTACATACAACGGACATCCGCTTGCATGTGCAGCAGGTGTTGCATGCGTTAAATATTATGTTGAGCATGACATTGCAGGACATGTTACAGAAGTCGGAAAGCATTTGGGAGAGCTCCTTGAGGATATCAAGGCTAAGCATCCAAGCGTAGGAGATGTCAGATATATCGGATTGTTCTCATGCGTTGAGCTTGTTAAGGATAGAGAGACAAGAGAACCGCTTGTACCATACGGAAAGGATCCTAAGGGAGTTATGCCAAAGATCCTCGGAATGCTTAAAGCAAAGCAGTTCATGACCTTCGGCCATGAAAACATGATCCTTATCGCACCTCCTTTGATAATCACAAATGAGCAGCTTGATGAGGAGCTTGCAAAACTTGATGAGGTACTTACAGAGGTAGATAAGCTTATAGAGGGTGATGAGGTATGAGCAGATTATTCTTTATGCCGCCTGTAACGATCACAGGTGGTGAGAGCCTTACAGGCAATGCAGATCGCATAATCCTTGGAAAAAAAGCTCTTATTGTCACAGGAAAGACAGTCGTTAAGCAGGACTGTACAAAGGAGCTTATAAAAACTCTTGAGGATAAAGGTGTAGAATATAGCATTTTTACAGGTATAACAGGTGAGCCTACAGATGTGATGATAAAGGAAGGTGCCAAGGCATATACAGACAATGGCTGTGATTTTATCATTGCTATCGGCGGCGGAAGCCCGATGGATTCAATGAAAGCTATCGCCGTGCTTCTTAAATATCCTCAAAATGAGCTTAAGGATTTTATGGGTAAGGAAATAGAAGGACCGTTCGTTCCTATGGCTGCAATACCTACAACTGCAGGAACAGGCTCTGAAGTAACAATGTTTACTGTTATCACAGATACCAAGACAGAAGTTAAGATGCTCCTTAAGGGAGCAGCACTTATTCCTGATGTTGCGGTTGTCGATCCTTTGTTTTCGATGTCATCCCCGAAATCGGTTACCGCAAATACCGGACTTGATGCGCTTACACATGCAATAGAAGCATATACATCAAAAAAAGCTCAGCCTCTTACAGATACTCTTGCTGTATCAGCAGTAAAGAGAATAATGAAATATCTTCCGATTGCTTATGAATCGGGTGATGATGAAAAGGCAAGACAGGAAATGGCTCTTGCAGCATATGAGGCAGGCGTTTGCATTACAAATTCCTCAGTTACACTGGTACATGGAATGTCAAGACCTATAGGAGCACTGTTTCATGTTCCTCATGGCTTATCAAATGCAATGCTGCTTCCTACATGTCTTGAGTTTGCAGCAGACGGCATTTATTCAAAATTTGCCGATCTTGGAAGAGCAACAGGTGCAGCTGACAAGGAAGTATCCGATGAGACTGCTGCAAAATTGTTCATAAAAAATGTCAGAGAATTATGTGAGCTTTGCAATGTTCCGACTCTTGAAGCCTATGGAATAGACAAGGATGAATTTATGAGAAGAACCGAGAAGATGGCAGCAGATGCTATCACATCAGGCTCTCCCGGAAATACAGTTAAGGAAGTTACACAGCAGGATTGTATAGAAATTTATAAAAAGCTTTGGAAGTAATATAGGAGGAGAAGGTTATGTATAATTGTTCAGAAGCAAGAATGGAAGATAAAATAAAAACATTCTCAAAATTCGGAGATGCAGGACATGGCGGAATCACAAGATATTCAATGTCTCCTGAGGCGATTCAGGCAAGAAATGAATTCAAAAAGAGAATGGAAGCCATTGGAGCAACTATAGAGGTTGACGATGTCGGCGATATGTATGCAACTCTTGAGGGAACAGATCCTGATGCTAAGAGGATCGTAATGGGATCTCATGTTGACTCTGTTAAGAACGGCGGAAATTACGATGGTATCCTTGGTGTAATGTCCGCAATGGAGGTTCTTGAGACTGTTGCAGAATACAAAATCCCGCATAAGCATCCGCTTACAGCTATGATCTGGACAAATGAGGAAGGCTCTCTTTATCCACCTGCTATGATGTGCTCAGGAATCGTCTGCTATGATTACCTTCCTGAAGATATCAGAGGCAAATTCAAATATGAGGATATGATGGCATCAAAGAGCATTCTTGATCCTACAAAGACATTCGAGATGGCTCTAAATGCATCCGGATATAAGGGCGATAAAAAATACAGACTTTCACCTGAAAAATATATGTGCATGTTTGAGACACATATCGAGCAGGGACCTATCCTTGAGGATAACGGCAATGATATCGGTGTTGTTGACTGTGTACTCGGAATGTTTAACTACAGACTTAAATTCTACGGACAGACGGTTCATGCCGGAACATTCCCGATGCCAAAAAGACATGATGCATTTTTAGCTGCAGCTGAGGCACTTTGCTATCTGCATAAAGAGATCGATGCGCTTGATATACCTGAGCTTGTATATACAACAGGCGAGGTTGTATGCCATCCATGTGTACATACATGTGTTCCTGATTTCTTTGATTTCTCATTCGATGCACGTCATGAGGATCCAAAGGTACTTGAAAAGGTACTTGCTGTAGTTAAGAGCTGTGAGGAAAAGAGCTGGGGCAACGGATGTACATGCAAGGTTGAAAAGGCTTGGAACAGAGATACTGTTTATTGGAATAAAGAGCTTGTCGGCTTTGTAAAAGAAGCGGCAGAGGAGAGCGGAGTAAGCCATCAGTATATCCATTCAGGTGCAGGTCATGATGCTCAGTTCTGTGCTTATGTAATTCCTACAACAATGATCTTTGTTCAGTCTAAAGACGGACTTAGCCATTGTGAGCCGGAATTCTCAACAGTTAAGCATTGTACAGAAGGTGCAACAGTAATGCTGAATGCTGTACTTAAGGCTGATACAAAGACAAGCATAGAAAAATAAATAAACTTCGAAAGAAAAAAATATATACGGACATGGGGACAGAAGCGCTTTTGTCCCCATGATTCCATAATCAGTAGGGACAGGGATCGGCGTAAGCCGATTTTTGTCCCTATCGATGTTTTTAATCGAAAAAACCAGATGAACTTCCGAAATCTTATGTTATGATACAGATATGAGTGCACTGCACTATAGTTCCGGTATCAGTTGACTGAATAAAGAAAAAACTGAGATTGCCGTATAAGATGAGAAGACGGAGTACTATATAATAATGAAGAGTAAGTACAAAAGGATCAAGGAATCCTGCGCCAAAAGGATAAGGCGAAACAAAAAAGCATTTATCGTATATACAATATTGAGGGCATTGATAATCTTAATGCTCGTAAGATGCATATTTCAAAGAAATTATGAAAGTGCTGCATTGTGCATCCTTTCACTGATCCTTTTCGTGATACCTGTATTTTTGGAAGAAAGCTTTCATATAGAAATACCGCCGATGTTTCAGGTAAGCATATATATGTTCATATATGCGGCGGAAATATTGGGTGAGATAAATAATTTCTATACAAAGATCCCCGGCTGGGATACGATGCTCCATACGTTCAACGGTTTTTTGTGCGCGGCTGTCGGACTGTCACTTGTAGATCTTTTGAACAAAAGCAGCAGGAAAATAAAGCTGTCACCGCTTTATCTTGCGATTGCGGCATTTTGTTTTTCGATGACGATAGGCGTTTTGTGGGAGTTTTTTGAGTTTGCTAATGATGTGCTCTTTTGTGTTGATATGCAAAAGGATTTTATTGTTCCGTATTTCGGATCGGTAACGCTTGATCCTGCAAATTCCCAGACAGCGATAAAGATATCAAATATAGCAAGGACAATAATAGAAACAAATGACGGAGCAAGCTATGTCATTAACGGCGGCTATCTTGATATCGGGATCGTTGATACGATGAAGGATCTGTTCGTTAATTTTATCGGAGCGGTAACATTCAGCATTATCGGATATGTCCATGAAAAGAAGAGACCTGCAAAATCCATAGCAGATGATTTCAGGGTAAAAAGAGAAAAAAGTCTTGATATCGAAGCCTATGAGGATCTCAACGGAGACGGAGAGATAGATGACTTCAATGATTTAAATGAATAAAGAAATATAAATCCTACAATTTTTGTAGGATTTTTTCTTGACAATAAAAATACCAGGTGATATTATGCTTCAAGAAATCCGAGTAGATTGGTCGGATTTAACAGGCCGTATTTATGGCGAGGAGAATGAGAAAATGAAATTATCAACCAAGGGAAGATATGGCCTAAGAGCACTCATTGATCTTGCTGTTAACTCCGAGAAGGAGGCAGTATGTATACAGAGTATTGCTCAAAGGCAGGGTATATCGGAAAACTACCTTGAACAGCTTATGCGGTTATTGAAAAAAGCAAATATCATAAACTCCGTAAGAGGCGCAGGAGGCGGATATGTACTGGCAAAAGACCCAAAGGAAATATCTGTTGGAGATGTACTTCGTGCACTCGAAGGAAGCTTAACGCCGGTATCGTGCGGAGCTATAAACGGTGATAGCGAATGCAACGGAGCCGACAGCTGTGTTACCAAATATGTCTGGAAGAAAATGGACGATGCCATAACACAGGCTGTAGACGGGATAATGATAAGTGAGCTTGCAGAGCAAAGCCGGAAAAATTGTGATAAAAAAGAAGCGCATCCTTGTGTATGCGACCAAAAGCAATAAGAACATAAAGATAAGAGGAGAGAAATACGATGATCTATCTGGACAATGCAGCGACAACAAAAACGGCACCTGAGGTGGTGGAAGCAATGCTTCCATATTTCTCAGAATTATATGGAAATGCTTCAAGCATATACGGAATAGCACAAAAGAGCAAGGAAGCCATCACAAAAGGCAGAGAGCAGATTGCATCAGTGCTTGGTACAGCTCCTGAAAATGTATACTTTACAGCAGGCGGAAGCGAGTCAGATAACTGGGCGCTTAAAGCAACCTATGATGCCTACAAGAGCAAAGGGAATCATATAATCACAACAAAGATCGAGCATCATGCAATTCTTCATACATGTGAATATCTTGAAAAGCAGGGTGCAAGGATAACATATTTAAATGTAGATAAAAATGGAGTAGTAGACCTTGAGGAATTAAAGAATGCGATCACTCCTGAAACAATACTTATCTCTGTCATGTTTGCAAATAATGAAATAGGAACTATCCAGCCTATCAAGGAGATTGGAGAGATAGCACATGAGCATGGAATACTTTTCCATACAGATGCTGTTCAGGCATTCGGTCAGGTCCCGATAAAGGTTGACGAGCTTGGAATAGATATGCTCAGTTCAAGCGGACACAAGATAAACGGACCAAAGGGAATCGGATTCCTTTATATAAGGAAGGGAGTCAAGATAAGATCCTTTGTACATGGCGGAGCGCAGGAGAGAAAGAGAAGAGCAGGAACAGAAAATGTTCCGGGAATAGTAGGCTACGGAAAAGCCGCAGAAATGGCTGATGCTTCAATGAAGGAACGTACAGGAAAGGAAATAGAATTAAGAGACCATATGATCTCAAGGATCTTAAAGGAGATCCCTCTTTGCAAGCTTAACGGAGATCCAAAGAAAAGACTTCCTAACAATGTAAACGTAAGCTTCGAATTTATCGAAGGCGAATCAATGCTTATCATGCTTGATATGAAAGGAATCTGCGCATCGAGCGGTTCAGCTTGTACATCCGGTTCTCTTGACCCGTCACATGTTCTTCTGGCTATCGGGCTGCCTCATGAGATCGCACACGGCTCACTCAGACTTACACTCGGTGCCGATACAACACTTGAGGATGTTGATTTTACAGTTGATACAATAAAAGAAATAGTAGCAAAGCTTAGAAGCATGAGCCCTCTTTATGAGGATTATACCGCAGGAAAAAAGAAATCGATCATTGAAACAGGAAACTTTTGATATAAACAGTATTTGAAATATAGGAGAGAAAATTATGTACAGTGAAAAGGTTATGGATCATTTCCAGCATCCGAGAAATGTTGGTGAAATAGAAAATGCAAGTGGTGTCGGAACAGTCGGAAATGCAAAGTGCGGAGACATCATGAGAATGTATCTGGATATAGACGACAACGGAATAATCCAGGATTGTAAATTTAAGACTTTCGGCTGCGGAGCAGCAGTTGCAACAAGCAGTATGGCTACAGAGCTTGTAAAGGGAAAAACGATCCAGCAGGCACTTGAGGTTACAAACAAGGCAGTTATGGAGGCTCTTGACGGACTTCCGCCTGTAAAGGTTCACTGTTCGCTTCTTGCTGAAGAGGCTATACATGCTGCACTTTGGGATTATGCTGAAAAGCATGGAATTAAAATAGAAGGACTTTCAAAGCCTAAAAATGATATAAGCGAAGGCCTTGAGGACGAGGATTATTAATGCCGGCTCCTAAGGTTGTAGTAGGAATGTCGGGAGGAGTCGATTCCTCAGTAGCTGCTTATCTGTTAAAGGAAGCCGGTTATGATGTGATCGGTGTTACAATGCAGATATGGCAGGATGCTGATGAATTCACGCTTGAAGCCGAAGGCGGCTGCTGTGGATTGAGCGCTGTTGAGGATGCAAGAAGAGTCGCTCAGGTTCTCGACATTCCTTATTATGTTATGAATTTCAAAGAGATATTTAAGGAAAAGGTCATGGACTATTTTGCCGATGAATATCTAAATGCAAGGACGCCGAATCCGTGCATAGCCTGCAACCGCTTTGTAAAATGGGAAGCTCTTTTAAAGCGAAGCATGGATATCGGAGCGGATTTTATAGCAACAGGACATTATGCAAGGATAGAAAGGCTTTCAAACGGAAGATATGCTGTCTGCAATTCCAAGACAGCCGAAAAAGATCAGACCTATGCCTTATATGCATTAACACAGGAACAGCTGTCGCATACACTTATGCCTGTCGGAGATTATACAAAGCCTCAGATAAGAGAGATTGCAAAAAAAGCAGGACTTCCGGTTGCCGCAAAGGCTGACAGCCAGGAGATATGCTTTGTGCCGGATAATGATTATGCTTCATTTATCAGAGCATATACAGGAGTAAATATGCCGGAGGGCAATTTTGTAACGCCTGACGGACAGATCCTCGGAAAGCATAAGGGGCTTTGCAATTATACAATAGGTCAAAGAAGAGGACTTGGTCTTCCGATGGGACACAGAGTATTTGTCAAGGCTCTTAATACAAAAACAAACGAAGTAGTTATAGCAGAAAATAAAGATATGTTTACAAATGAAGTTAAAATGAACGACATTTGCTATATGGGCATTAATGATATAACTGACGGTGAGAAATTTAAGGGCAAGATACGATATGGCCACAGAGGTGCGCAGTGCACAGCCTACAAGACAGGAGAAGACGAAATAACATGCCGCTTTGAGGAGCCTGTAAGAGCAGCAACACCGGGACAGGCTATGGTATTGTACAGAGATGAATATATTGCTCTTGGCGGAACTATTGCAATGTAAGGACAAAGAAGGATAGATATATGATAGCAGACAGACATGTCCATACCGGATTTTCGGAGGATTCATCGGAGGCTCCTAAAAAGTCGATCGAAAAGGCTATAAGCCTTGGAATGAGCGATCTATATATTACGGATCATTATGATATGGATTTTCCGGATGGATTGTTTATGTTCGATCCAAATGAATATTTCAAGGTCATGAGCGCCCTTAAAGAAGAATATAAGGAGCGGATACAGCTTCATATAGGAGTAGAGCTTGGACTTAAGGCCGGTATTGCATCTAAGCTTAAAAGCTTTCTTGATAAATGGCCGTTTGAATTTGTCATAGGCTCTATCCATTTAATAGATGATAAGGATCCATATGAAAGAGAACTTTTTGATATGGATGATGAGATGTTCTATAAGAGATATTTTGAAGCAGCACTTGAAGCTCTTAAGGCATGCAGGGATGTTCCGATAGATACATTCGGACATCTTGACTATGTAGTAAGATACGGATATGAGCGGGATAAAGCATATTCCTATGAGAAATATTCTGATCTTATAGATGAAATCCTAAAAGAGATAATATCAAGGGATATTGCACTTGAGGTGAATACGGCAGGCATCAGAAAGGGGCTTGAATTTGCTCATCCTTACCCGGATGTGCTTAAAAGATACAGACAGCTTGGCGGAAAAAAGCTTACGATAGGTTCTGATGCTCACGTTGCAGAGGATATCGGAAGCGATTTTGATAAGACACTTTCCTGCCTAAAGAAATTAAGCTTTAGTGATATCAATTTTATATAATTTTATATAAGTCGGCCTATAAGTATCATAAATGTATATCAGTTTTCTAAAAATAGGATATTGAGTTTTCTTTGATATTTGAGTAAAATAAAAACCAATGAGGTATTGACAAAATACCGCATTGAACTATATAGACACTACTGTATTAGGAGGAAAAAAATGTCAGTTAGGGTAGCAATTAATGGATTTGGACGTATTGGTAGACTTGCATTCAGACAGATGTTTGGTGCAGAAGGATATGAGGTAGTAGCAATCAACGACCTTACATCTCCTAAGATGCTTGCACATCTTCTTAAATATGATTCATCACAGGGAAGATATGCACTTGCAGATACTGTTTCAGCAGGAGAGGATTCAATCACTGTTGACGGAAAGACAATCAAGATCTATGCAGAAGCAAATGCAGAGAACCTTCCATGGGGAGATCTTAAAGTAGACGTTGTTCTTGAGTGTACAGGATTCTATACATCAAAGGCAAAAGCAGAAGCTCATATCAAAGCAGGAGCAAGAAAAGTAGTTATTTCTGCACCGGCAGGAAATGATCTTCCTACAATCGTTTATAACGTAAACCATGACACATTAAAACCAGAAGATACAGTTATCTCAGCAGCAAGCTGTACAACAAACTGCCTTGCACCTATGGCTAAGGCACTTAACGAGCTCGCTCCTATCCAGTCAGGTATCATGTGCACGATCCATGCATATACAGGAGATCAGATGACTCTTGACGGACCACAGAGAAAAGGTGATTTAAGAAGATCACGTGCAGCTGCTATAAATATCGTTCCTAACAGCACAGGTGCTGCAAAGGCTATCGGTCTTGTTATCCCTGAGCTTAACGGAAAGCTTATCGGATCTGCTCAGCGTGTTCCTACTCCTACAGGATCAACAACAATCCTTACAGCTGTAGTTAAGGGAGCAGTTACAGTTGATGAGATCAATGAAAAGATGAAAGCATCAACAACAGAGTCATTCGGATACAACACAGATGAAATCGTTTCTTCTGATATCGTAGGAATGAGATATGGCTCACTCTTCGATGCAACTCAGACAATGGTTCTTCCTCTTGACAACGGAACAACAGAAGTTCAGGTTGTTTCATGGTATGACAACGAGAACTCATACACAAGCCAGATGGTTAGAACAATCAAATATTTCTCAGAGTTAGCATAATTATCTGAATGCCGGCAACAGTCGGGTAACAGAAATAAGGATTCAGAAATTAGGGTCCGGTCTTTAATGGACCGGGCCCATATTTTTTCGGAGGAAAATACATGTTAAATAAAAAATCAGTTGATGATATCAATGTAGCAGGAAAAAAGGTACTCGTTCGTTGTGACTTCAATGTTCCGTTAAAGGATGGAAAGATTACAGACGAGAACCGTCTTACAGCAGCTCTTCCTACTATTAAAAAGCTTATAAATGACGGCGGAAAGGTTATCCTTTGCTCACATCTCGGAAAGCCGAAGGGAGAGCCGAAGCCTGAGCTTTCACTTGCTCCTGTAGCAAAAAGACTTAGCGAGCTTCTTGGAAAAGAGGTCGTATTTGCAGCAGATCCTGAGGTTGTAGGACCAAATGCAAAGGCAGCAGTTG
This sequence comes from bacterium, assembly GCA_963660835.1. Lineage (GTDB taxonomy): Bacteria > Bacillota > Clostridia > Lachnospirales > Lachnospiraceae > Alectryocaccobium. The sequence goes on along the minus strand of CAVLAA010000005.1, from coordinate 14,053 downwards.
AGGCAATGAAGGACGGAGATGTTGTTCTTCTTGAAAATACACGTTACAGAGCTGAAGAGACAAAGAACGGAGAAGCTTTCTCTAAGGAGCTTGCTTCATTATGCGAAGTATTTGTAAATGATGCATTCGGAACAGCTCACAGAGCACACAGCTCAAATGTAGGTGTTACAGAGTATGTTGATACATGCGCAGTAGGATACCTTATGCAGAAGGAAATTGATTTCCTTGGAAATGCAGTAGAAAATCCGGTTCGTCCGTTTGTTGCTATCCTTGGCGGAGCTAAGGTTGCAGATAAGCTCAATGTTATTTCAAACCTTCTTGAGAAGTGTGATACACTTATCATCGGCGGAGGAATGGCTTATACATTCCTTAAAGGACAGGGAAAAGAGATCGGAAAGTCACTTGTAGATGACTCAAAGATCGATTACTGTATGGAAATGGTAAAGAAAGCAGAGCAGCTTGGAAAGAAGATCCTTCTTCCTATCGATGTTGTTTGTGCTTCTGATTTCCCGAATCCTATAGATGCAGAAATTCCTGTAACTGTTGTGTCTGCAGATGAGATCCCGGCTGATATGGAAGGCCTTGATGTAGGACCAAAGACAGCTGAGCTCTATGCTCAGGCAGTTAAGAATGCAAAGACTGTTGTATGGAACGGACCGATGGGAGTATTTGAGAATCCTATCCTTGCAAAGGGAACTCTTGCTGTAGCAGAAGCTATGGCTGAGACAGATGCTACTACTATCATAGGTGGCGGAGATTCTGCAGCAGCTGTTAACCAGATGGGACTTGGAAGCAAGATGAGCCATGTATCAACAGGCGGCGGTGCTTCGCTTGAATTCCTTGAAGGCAAGGAACTTCCCGGCGTTGCTGCAGCAGATGATAAATAAGCTTTAAAAAAATTAAAGAATAGATAATATGGAGGATAATATGTCTAGAAAGAAAATTATCGCAGGTAACTGGAAAATGAACAAGACTCCAAGCGAGGCAGTAGAGCTTGTAGAGCTTTTAAAGCCACTTGTAAACAATGATGATGTAGATGTTGTTTACTGTGTACCGGCTATCGATATTGTTCCTGTAGCTGAGGCTGTAAAAGGAACAAATGTAGCTGTAGGAGCAGAGAACTTCTATATCGAAGACAAGGGCGCATATACAGGTGAGATTTCAGCTCCTATGCTTCTTGATGCAGGTGTTAAATATGTTATCATCGGACATTCTGAGAGACGTGAGTATTTCAAAGAGGATGATGCTTTCCTTAACAAGAAAGTAAAAAAAGCTTTCGAAGCAGGACTTACACCTATTCTTTGCTGCGGAGAGTCTCTTGAGCTTCGTGAGAGAAATGCATATAAAGATTGGATCAATCTTCAGATCAAAGCAGATCTTGAAGGAGTTACAGCTGAGCAGGTAGCTTCTATGGTTATCGCTTATGAGCCAATCTGGGCTATCGGAACAGGAAAGACTGCTACAGCAGATCAGGCTCAGGAAGTATGCGCTATGATCCGTAATACAATTGCAGAGATCTATGATACAGATACTGCAGAGAAGGTTCGTATCCAGTACGGCGGATCTATGAATGCAGGAAACTGCAAAGAGCTTCTCGCAAAGCCTGACATTGATGGTGGACTTATCGGAGGCGCAGCTCTTAAGGCTGACTTCGGACAGATCGTAAACTACAATAAATAATTTCGAGAGTATAAATTAAAGGGTGCTGCTGCATGAAAATGCGGCAGTGCCTATTTTTGTGCATTAAGCCGCCATACAGAAATCACAATTTAGGCGGAGGGTATAAATACTTTATAATTTGTTTATTGATTTTAAGCTTAATTTCTTTTGAGAACATATTAGGTTCACATTTGATGTATAGAATACAAAGCATAAACAAACAGAAAGCACTGGTTGTGATAATCAAAAGCTATTATTTCCAATTGCTTTCGCCAAACAATAATTTCAATTTACATAGATTAACCCCCCTCTTAAAATGAAGTTAAGGCCGATGCAGATGCATCGGCCTTAACTGTATGTTGTTTACAAAAATAAAGTGTGTTACGCTGATTAAATAAAAGCATCGGATGAGAAAAAATAAGGAGAGGAAAGTTATGGATATTAAGAAAGTTAAGGCAATGTATTTCAGCGCTACAGGAACAACAAAGAAAATCTGTGAAGCAATATCAGACAGGCTGTCTCAAAACATAAACTGCGAAAAAACAGTATATGATTTTACGCTTAAAGCAAAAAGAAATTCGTTCCCGGAATTTGCCGGAGATGATCTTGTAGTATTCGGAACTCCTACATATGCCGGCCGTGTTCCAAATGTACTTTTGAAATATCTCGATACATTGGTCGGAAACGGCGCGCTTGCAGTTCCGATCGTTCTTTTTGGAAACAGAAATTATGATGATTCATTGATAGAGCTTCGGAATATACTTGAGAAATGCGGATTCAAGACTATAGCTGCGGGAGCATTTGCAGGGGAACATTCATTTTCAAAAACACTGGCAACCGGAAGGCCGGATGATAAGGATATAAACGAAGCGATAGGCTTTGCTGATGACATTTATAAGAAATTATCCGAAAAAACCTACAGCAGTCCTATAGAAGTAAAGGGCTGTGAGCCAATAAGGCCATATTATCAGCCAAGAGACAGGAAAGGAAACCCTGTAAATATACTAAAGGTAAAGCCTGAGATAAATAAAGAACTGTGTGATAACTGTGGTATCTGCGCAAGTGTCTGCCCGATGAACTCTATTGACCCGGAGGATATTTTCAGTTATAAAGGAATATGCATTAAATGCGGAGCATGCGAAAAGAAATGCCCGAAACATGCTAGATATTATAGCGATCCGGGATATATATATCACAGAACGGAGCTTGAGCTTGGATATGAAAGAAGAGCAGATAATGAGCTTTTCGTGTGATGTTATAAGGGTCAAAACATCATATAGTTTAAAAGGAAACAACAGATGAAACAGCTATATGCAGATATAGTAATAGATATTTTAACAGGCAAGCTGGATAAAACCTTTCAGTATAGGATCCCGCAAAATATGCAGGAAGATATGCAGGAGGGAAGCAAGGTCATAATTCCGTTCGGAAACGGAAACAGAAAGGAAAAAGGTTATGTTATATCGATAAGCGATACGCCTAAGATCCCTGATGAAAAAATAAAAGATATATATGGCCTGTGCGAAAGCGAAATAACACCGGAGGAAAATCTGGTCCGTCTTGCTGTATGGATGAAAAAATTATATGGTTCATCACTGATAAGTGCACTTAAGGCGGTACTTCCTGTTAAGCAAAAAAAAGACGTAAAAAAAGAAAAACATATTTGCTTAAAAATAAATGCCGATAATTTACAGATATTTGCGGATGAATATAAAAGAAAGCATTATAAAGCAAAAGAAAGACTTGCGCGTGCACTTATAGAAAAAGGAAGCATTTCCTGGGATAAGGCAGTAAAAGAGCTTAAGATCGCTCCATCTGTTATAAGGTCATTTGAAGAAAAAAATATTATATATATCGAATCACAAAAAGCATACAGAAGAGCTGTTCCAAAGGGAATAGAGGATAAAAAAGAGCTGCCGAAGCTTCAGGATGATCAGAAAAGGATATATGACGAAATAACCCTTGAGTTTGGCAAAAATGAGCCAAAACCCATATTGCTCAGAGGCATAACAGGCAGCGGAAAGACACTTGTTTATATGCATCTTATAAAGGATGTGATAGACAGAGGTCGGCAGGCTATCTTGCTGATACCGGAGATATCCCTGACATGGCAGACGGTTTCAAGATTTTATGCCTGCTTTGGAGAAACAACGGCTGTACTTCATTCAAAGCTGTCGGATGGGGAAAAGTCTGACCTTGTTGAAAGGATAAAAAACAAGGAGGTATCACTTGTAATAGGACCGAGATCAGCGCTATTTGTTCCGTTTGATGATCTTGGGATCATAATAGTCGATGAGGAACATGATTCTTCATATCAAAGTGAAAAGACGCCGAGATATAATGCAAGAGAGGCTGCACTTAAAAGAGCCGAAATAGAAAATGCTGCGGTGCTTTTGGGTTCTGCGACGCCTTCGCTTGAATCAAGATACAGATGCGATATAGGCCAGTATAGGCTTCTTGCACTTGACAGACGCTTCGGCAGTGCTAAAATGCCTGAGGTCAGGATTGTTGACATGAGAGATGAACTCAAAGAAGGCAGAACTTCTATAATAAGCCTGACTCTTGCAGAAGAAATAAAAAAAAGACTGGATAAAAAGGAACAGTGCCTGCTGTTTTTAAATAGGAGAGGATATGCCGGATTTTTCACATGCAGATCATGCGGAAATGTAGTAAAATGTCCGCATTGTGACGTATCGCTGACTCTTCATAAAAACGGAAAACTGATGTGCCATTACTGCGGATATACAAGGCCGATGATAAAGCTGTGCCCTAAGTGCGGTTCGCCATATATCGGAAGCTTCAGGATGGGTACGCAAAAGCTGGAGGAGATATTAAATAAAAGTTTTCCCGAGGCGCGTATATTCAGAATGGACAGAGATACTACATCAAAAAAAGAAAGCTATGAGAAAATATTAAAGGGCTTTGCAGATGGCAAAGCGGATATCCTTATCGGAACACAGATGATAGTCAAGGGACATGATTTCCCAAGGGTTACACTGGTTGGGGCGCTTGCGGCAGATACATCGCTCTATGCGCAGGATTACAGGGCAGCCGAGACAACATTTCAGCTGCTTGTGCAGGCAGCAGGAAGAGCGGGCAGAGGAGACAGAAACGGACTTGCAATAATACAAACGTACAATCCGGAGCATTATGCCATTGCCGATGCCAAGAGACAGGACTATGAGGCTTTTTATCATGAAGAGATTGACAACAGGGCTATTATGAATTATCCTCCCGTAAGTTGTCTGCTTGTGATACACGGAACAGCTTTAGATGAAGGACTGCTATCAAATGCAATGGAGCATATAAAAAATTATCTGGTCAGTATCAAATCTGAAAGTACGGTAATATTGGGACCTGTAAACGAGCAGGTAGCAAAGATACAGGATAAATACAGAGGAGTTATTTATATAAAAAATGCAGATATAAAGGAAACAGTCAGGCTTCGTCAATATGTTGAAAAATATATTTCAATAAACAGAGGCTTTAATGATATCAGTATCCAGTTTGCATTAAATGATTGAGGGGAGTGACGCATAAGATGCGTCAGGAAAGGAAAAATATGGGACTTAGAAAAATACGTTTAATGGGAGATCCGGTGCTTACAAAAAAATGTCGTCCGGTAGTAAAAATGGATGACAAGACATATGATCTTATAGAAGATATGTTTGATACGATGTACGAAAGCATGGGTGTAGGGCTTGCAGCACCGCAGGTCGGCATATTAAAAAGGATAGTGGTTATAGATACAGGGCTCGAGGAGCCGGATCCGCATGTACTTATCAATCCGGAGATCATTTATACTGAGGGCGAACAAAAGGGACCTGAGGGCTGCCTGTCACTTCCTGGAAAAAACGGAGATGTCACACGCCCTATGAGAGTTAAAGTAAAGGCATTAGACGAAAATATGCATGAATATGTTCTTGAGGGAGCGGGACTTCTTGCAAGAGCTATATGTCATGAGTGCGACCATCTTGACGGAAAGCTGTATATTTCTATGGTTGAGGGTGAACTAAGAGACAATGATCAGATGGCAGAGGAAGGAGAGGAAGACGCTTGAACATAATTTTTATGGGTACGCCGGATTTTGCGGCAGCTGTGCTGAAAAAGATAATAGACAGCAAAAAGCATACTGTCAGCCTTGTGGTAACTCAGCCGGACAAAGCTAAAGGCAGGAGCAGGGAGCTTCAGCCATCCGAAGTCAAAAAGCTGGCAATTGAAGAAGGTATTCCGGTATTTCAGCCAACTAAAATAAAAACACAGGAAACCTTTGATGAACTTAAAAAATATGAAGCGGATATTTTTGTTGTAGCTGCATACGGAAGGATAATCCCTAAGAATATCCTTGAGCTTCCTAAATATGGCTGCATAAATGTACATGCATCACTGCTTCCGAAATACAGAGGAGCAGCACCGATCCAGTGGGCTGTGATAAACGGTGATGAAAAGTCCGGAGTTTGCATAATGCAGATGGATGAAGGCCTTGATACAGGAGATATCATTGCTAAAGCAGAGCTTACGCTCGATAAAAAGGAAACATCTGAATCACTGTTTGCAAAGCTTTCAGTTCTTGGCGCAGATACGCTTGTAGACACGCTGGAGCATATTGAGACAGGAGATATTGAACCAAAGCCGCAGCCTAAAGAAAGCACAACATCATATGCAAGGATGATAACAAAGAATGATGGGCTTATCGACTGGAATGATCCTGCGGTAAAAATAGACAGGATAGTAAGAGGTATGAATTCATGGCCGGCAGCATTTACTTATATGAACGGACAGACTGTAAAGCTGTGGGATGTTGATGTTCTTGAGGATGATAAAACACAGGCGGATAACGGAACTATCATAAAGGCGGATAAAAATGCGCTTATTGTTAAGAGCGGCGAAGGTGCCATAAAGATAAATGAACTGCAGCTTCAGGGCAAAAAAAGAATGAAATTCGATGAATTTTTAAGAGGCAGCAGATGGGAAGCCGGAATGAAATTTGAAAATTAATATCAGCAGATATCGGATATTTGGAGGTGCATTTTGGATAATAGCGAGGATTTAAGGCTGCTTTCACTGGAAACTCTTCTAGAATATGAAAGGACGGGGACAAAAGCCGGTGAAATAATAGATGCAGTGCTTGAAAAATATGCATTCCTTCCAAAAAGCAGCAGGGCTTTTTATGCAAGACTTACGGAGGGGACGATAGAACAGAAAATATTGATGGATCATATCATTGATTGCTATTCTTCAACACCCGTAAGAAGGATGAAGCCTGTGATCAGAAATATATTGAGGATGTCTGTATATCAGATAAGGGAAATGAATTCGGTTCCTGACAGAGCAGCGGTAAGCGAAGCTCTAAGACTTGCTCAAAAGAAGGGCTTTAAGAATTTAAAGGGCTTTATAAACGGAGTCCTTCGAAACGTTATCAGATATCCGAATAAAGCAGATATCAGTCTTATTGATGATGATATAAAGCGCCTTTCGGTAAAATATTCTATGCCGGAATTTCTGGTTAATGAATTCACAGGACGCTTTGGTATTGCTGAGACTGAAAGTATATTCAGCGCATTTGAAGAAAAAAACAAAACGACGATCAGGATAAGAGGAAATGAAGAAAAAAGAAAAGAAGCTTTAAGGCTTCTTGAAAACGACGGAGTGACTGTCGAAAAGGCTCCTTTTTTTGAATATGCATACTATATTTCGGATTATGACAATATTGTTTTGCTTGACGCATTCAAAAACGGAAGCATTGTTGTGCAGGATATAAGCTCAATGCTTGCTGTTGAGGCTGCCGGAATACATGGCAAAAAAATGAAGATCCTTGACATGTGTGCTGCACCGGGAGGCAAAAGCATGCTGGCAAGTGATCTGACATCCTTTGAGTCTGATATACTTTCTTGTGATATATCAGTAGCAAAGACAAGGCTGATAGATGAAAATAAAGAGCGATGCCATATAACTAACATAAGGACGCTTGAAAATAATGCAGAAGAGCACAATGAAGAATTTGATGAGTATTTTGATCTTGTGATAGCTGATGTGCCTTGTTCAGGATATGGAGTTATAGGACATAAGCCTGATATAAAATATAATTCCTCGGAAACAAAGCAGCACGGACTTTCAATAATACAGAAAAGCATCATAGATAATGCTGTAAAATACGTTAAGCCGGGCGGTCTGCTCATATACAGCACGTGCACGATTTCATTAGAGGAAAATGAAGAAAATGCGGCTTATATATTAAAAAAGAGAGATTTTGAGGCTGTAGATATTTCAAAGGATCTGCCGCCGGAATGTAAATGCGAGACAGCAAAAAACGGCTATATCCAGCTGATTCCGGGAAAACATCCATGTGACGGATTTTTTGCAGCTGTATTTAAAAGGAATAAAAATAATGAATGAACCTGATATCAAATCGATGTATTTAGATGAGCTTGAAGCATTGCTTGAAGGCTTTGGAGAAAAGAAGTTTAGGGCAAAACAGATCTTTTCGTGGCTTCATGAGAAAAACGTCTGTTCATATGATGAAATGACAAATATTTCGGATAAGCTCAAGGATACATTAAAAAAAGAATATCCTATAACATCGCTTTTAGAAGCAGATTGTCTTACGTCAAAAAAAGACGGAACTAAGAAGTTTCTTTTTGAGTTAAGCGACGGAAATGTAATTGAAAGTGTATGGATGAAATATCATCACGGGAATTCAGTCTGTATTTCGTCTCAGGTCGGATGTGCCATGGGCTGCAGATTCTGTGCATCAACGATCGGAGGAAAGCTTAGGTCACTTGCCGCATCGGAGATGCTGGAGCAGATATACAAGATAAAAAGACTTACAGGCGAAAGAGTCTCAAATATTGTTGTAATGGGAACTGGAGAGCCGTTTGACAATTATGAAAATCTGATCAGATTTATAAAGCTTGTGACCGATGAAAAGGGATTAAATATCAGCATTAGAAATATAACGGTTTCTACATGCGGTCTTGTGCCTCAAATGTATAAGTTTGCAGAGGAAAAGCTTCCTGTAACACTTGCTGTGTCATTGCATGCTTCAAATGATGAGACAAGAAAGAAGCTTATGCCGATCGCAAACAGATATACGATCAAAGAGGTCGTGGACGCAGCAAGGAATTATTATGAAAAAACCGGACGAAGAGTTACATTTGAGTATGCTTTGGTAAGAGGCCAAAATGATTCGGAAGCTACAGCAGAAGAGCTTGGCAGAGTTTTAAGAGGCTTTCCGTGCCATGTAAATCTTATTCCGGTAAATCCTGTAACTGAAAGAAATTTCAAGCCTACACAGCATGAAGAAACTGTGAATTTTCAAAATAAACTTGAAAAAAACAGAATAAATGTTACTATTAGAAGGGAAATGGGCGGCGATATCAACGGTGCCTGTGGACAACTTCGAAAGAGTTATATAGCAAAGTCAACAAACTGACCGTTCAAATAGGTCAGAGTCTACTTGGAGAATTAACATGAAGGTATTTTCTGCTACCGATGTAGGGAAGATCCGTTCTATAAATCAGGACTACATATTTACATCTGAAGATCCGGTAGGAAATCTGCCGAATCTTTTTGTAGTGGCTGATGGTATGGGAGGACACAATGCCGGGGATTTCGCATCCCATTACGGCGTATCTGTAATGGTTGAAACTGTCAGAAAGGACACAAATTTCAACCCGATCAAGATAATAAGAAACGGAATAGCAGCAGCAAACAGAGAGGTTCTTAAATCATCAAGGGAAGATTCGGCAATGGCCGGAATGGGTACCACGATGGTAGCGGCATGCGTTGTCGGAGAATATCTTTATGTTGCGAATGTCGGAGACAGTCGCCTATATCTGATAGACGATGAAAATATAAAACAAATATCACAGGATCATTCGCTTATAGCAGAGATGGTGCGGTTAGGAGAGCTTGCACCTGAGGAAGCCAGAAATCATCCTGATAAAAATATAATAACAAGGGCTGTCGGGACAGAAGAAAACGTAGAAATAGATTTCTTCGATATCAAGCTGGAAAAAGGACAGTGGTTTTTAATGTGTTCCGACGGACTGTCAAATATGGTTGAGGACAATGAAATACAAAGGATTCTTGGGGAGGCCTCTAAGGAGGAGAAGGATCCTTCACTTGCGCTGATCGATCAGGCGAATGCTAACGGAGGAAAGGATAACATAGCCGTGATAGCAGTGCAGCCGTTTTCTAAAGAGGTGGATAAATGCTTAGAGAAGGAATAATTATAGGGGAAAGATATGAGATAATATCCCGTGTCGGTTCTGGCGGAATGGCAGATGTCTATAAAGCCATGGATCATAAGCTGAACAGACTTGTTGCTGTAAAGGTGCTCAAGGCTGAGTTCAGAGGTGACGGAAGCTTTATAGCCAAGTTCCGCAAGGAAGCTCAGGCAGCAGCAGGACTTGCACATCCGAATATCGTAAATGTATATGATGTAGGCGAGGATCGCGGCCTTTATTATATAGTTATGGAGCTTGTTGAAGGCATAACTCTCAAAAACTATATCGACAAAAAAGGAAAGCTTAGCGTAAAGGAAGCAACAAGCATTGCTATACAGGTATCTCTTGGGCTTGAATGTGCACACAATCAGGGAATAGTCCACAGAGATGTTAAGCCGCAGAACATAATCATATCGGTAGACGGAAAGGTTAAGTTGTCTGATTTCGGTATTGCAAAGGCGATCAATTCAAATACCATAACCGCAAATGTAATGGGCTCGGTTCACTTCAGCTCACCTGAGCAGGTAAGAGGTGGATTTGCAGATTCCAAAAGTGATATCTATTCACTCGGTATAACGATGTATGAAATGGTTACAGGACGTGTTCCGTTTGACGGAGATACAACTGTAGCTATAGCTATCAAGCATCTTCAGGAGGAGATCATTCCGCCTTCAAGATATACACCGGATCTGCCTTACTCGCTTGAGCAGATAATCCTCAAGTGTACACAGAAAAATCCGGAGAGACGATATGCAAATATAGGATTGCTTATCGATGATCTCAAGAGATCTTTGATAGATCCGCAGGGCAATTTTGTACAGATGGTATCAAGAGATGCAACAAATTCTCAGACGCTTCCTACAGCGGCCGTTGCAGCAGCTGCGTCAAAGACCCAGAAGGTTCAGGCAAAGACACAGACCATCGCAAAGACAAATACAAAATACAACGATACAGATTCATACAATAAATATGATGATGAATATGATGATGACGATGAGTATGACGACGACTATGATACAAAGCCAAGAAAATCGTCAAAGAAGAAAAAATATAAAGATTCGGATGCTGTAAGCTCAAAGCTTGAGAAGGCTATCACTATCGGAGGCTTTCTTATAGGAGCGATCATAATTATAATCCTTATAATCGTGATCGGAAATATGTCCGGACTTTTCAATAAAAAGTCAGGAACATCTGCACAGTCGGCATCGACGTCAACTTCAGCATCATCGACAAGTACATCAACGTCAGCTTCGTCTGATGCAAAGCAGGTATCAGTTCCGGATTTCAGAGGAAAGACACTTGAGGAAGCACAGTCTATGGCTTCTCAGTACGGACTTATGATCAGCCAGACAGGAACGCAGGAGTCAAATATCTATTCAGAAGGACAGGTAATGGCGCAGTCTCCTGAAGCAGGAACACAGGCGGATGCAGGAAGTACTATTCAGATCGTTATTTCAAGCGGCGCATCCAAAACGACAGTTCCGACAGGATTAACAGGAATGAGCCAGGCAGATGCCGAAGCAGCGCTTTCAAATGTTGGTTTAAGTGCAAGCATACAGCTTCAGGAAAGCGATACAGACGAAGGAAAGGTTGTTACTGTAAGTCCGGCAGAGGGATCGGAGGTTGCAGCAGGAAGCACTGTTACTCTGTATGTAAGCAAAGGAAAAGCTACATCTACGATCAATGTGCCAAATGTAATAGGCCTTAGTGAAGCATCTGCAAAAGCGGCTTTTGATGCAGTAGGGTTAAGCTATACGACTGTAACAGCAGAGTCAGACTCCGTCACTGAAGGAAATGTAATATCTACAAATCCGAGTGCAGGAACTGCTGTAGCAAGCGGAACAACGATCACACTTACAATAAGCAGCGGATCATCTACTGATGATGACTGGGTATATTACGAAGGCTTCGAGATGCCGCAGGATTACAATGGCGGAACAATAAGAATAGAGCTTGAGCAGGAAGGAACAACATCTCTCGTTTATCAGGGAGAAAATCCTTTCGGAAGATATGATTTTTATACAGATACAGTATATGGAAAAGCAGGAATATCTACCGGTACTATAAAAATGTACGAATACAACGAAAGCACCGGAGAATATGATCCGCTCAGCGGAACCATAACTGTTGATTTCAAATCAAGATATTCATAATGAACGGAATAATAATTAAAGGGATAGCCGGATTCTACTACGTTGATGCAGTGGAATCCGGCATCTATGAATGTAAAGCAAAGGGACTTTTCAGAAAAGAGAAAATAAAGCCCTTAGTTGGCGACAATGTAGAAATAGAAGTTTCTGATGAAGAAAAAAAAGAAGCCACAATAATAAAGATAAACAAAAGAAAAAATGAGCTGTTCAGACCGGCAGTTGCAAATGTAGACCAGATGATGATAGTTATGGCATTGGCGAAGCCGGATCCGAATTTTGGAGTTCTTGACAGGCTGCTGGTTCAGGCTGAACTCTCGGATATACCTGCCATCATATGCTTTAACAAAGAGGACTTGGCAGACAATACAATGCTTAGCAGCTGTAAAGTGTATCAGGAAGCAGGATATAAGGTGCTCATAACAAGCACCAAGGAAGGCTTTAAAACAGAAAGCGTGAAAGCAGAGCTTAAAGGCAGGACAACTGTACTTGCAGGTCCGTCAGGAGTAGGAAAATCATCAATAACAAATATACTTGCACCGGGAATCAATATGGAAACCGGCAATATAAGTGAAAAACTGAAGCGGGGGAAGCATACAACAAGACACTCGCAGCTCATTGTTATAGAAGAAAATACATATATATGCGATACTCCGGGATTTACATCATTTTCTCCGGAGACTATTGATAAAGAAACTCTAAGATATTATTTTAGAGAATTTGGAGAATATGAAGGCATGTGCAAATATAACGGATGCGTTCATATCCATGAGCCGCAATGTGCGGTTAAAGAAGCTGTTGAAGAAGGGAAGATATCTAAAATGCGATATGAATCCTATGTTCAGCTCTATGAAGAAATAAAAGGCAATGAAAGAAGTAAATATAAATAAAAAGGTAGGGTAAGTTCTTATGATGTATCAATTATCGCCTTCGATGCTGTCAGCAGACTTTAATAAGCTTGGAGAACAGCTGTCGACACTTGAAAACGCAGGCTGCGAGTGGATCCATATTGATGTAATGGACGGTGCTTTTGTGCCAAGTATTTCATTTGGAATGCCTGTGATCAAATCAATCCGTAAACAGAGCAAAATGTTTTTTGACGTTCACATGATGGTCGAGGATCCGGGACGCTATGTCAATGATATGAAGGAATGTGGCGCCGAGATGCTGACTGTACATGCTGAAGCCTGCACACACCTTGACAGAGTGCTTCAGTCTATCCATGAGGCAGGAATGAAAAGCGGTGTAGCTCTTAATCCGGCAACGCCTTTGTCAGCAGTGGATTACGTGCTTGATAAGACAGATATGATCCTTTTGATGACAGTTAACCCGGGATTTGGAGGACAGTCATATCTTCCGGCTATGACTGATAAAATAGCGCAACTCAGGAAAAAGCTTGATGATGCAGGATATAAAGATACCTGGATACAGGTAGACGGTGGGATCAAAGAAGAGACTGCACCTAAGGTGCTTGAAGCAGGTGCAAATGTCCTTGTAGCAGGATCTGCAGTCTTTAAGGATGATATAGCAGGAAGATTCAATACTCTTAATGACATTATAAAAAAATACGAAAAATAATTAAAGGATACTCTAGAGGATGGAATGGACATTTCTCTAGAGTGTTCTTTTGCTTATTTTATAATTTTGAAGAAATGCTGAAGAAATTTTAAAGAAAATAAAAAAAGTGCTTGCATTTATCTAATGCTTCCTATATAATCTTTAATTGTCCAGTTAAATAATAAATTGATGGGGACGGATTCCCGAGTGGCCAAAGGGGACAGACTGTAAATCTGCTGCAAATTGCTTCGGTGGTTCGAATCCACCTCCGTCCATTATTTCGCCGGCGTGGCGGAACTGGCAGACGCCCGGGACTTAAAATCCCGTGGGTAGTGATACCCGTACCGGTTCGATTCCGGTCGCCGGCAGTTTGTGGTAACACATATTCACTACAATTATATATGGAGAGGTATCGAAGCGGTCATAACGAGGCGGTCTTGAAAACCGTTTGTCCGAAAGGGC